>JAGODA010000065.1 GCA_017998475.1 Spirochaetota bacterium
GGCCGTACCGAAGAAATGAAAAACCCTCTCGAGCGCCATCAGGTGGCGCTCGGTGTCGTCATATTCCTGAAGGTATTTCTCCGCCAGCTCAAACTGACGCCTGGCGCTCTCGCGTTTCGGAATTATTCCGTAATCGGGAATGATGTTGACGTTGATGTTGCCGCCGGCCTGCTCGGAATACACCAGGACGCCGTCGAATACCGGTGACCAGCGAGGCGAGAACGAAGAGAGCGAGGGCGCCGTGAGCGGGTATTCCGTGCCCGTTGATATCCGCCTGTACTGGAGAACGGAATTGTCGCCGGGGTCAAGTCTGCCGTTCCGGTTTGTATCGCGGGAGATGAGCGTGTATACGATCTCGTCGTTCCCCCGGAGAAACGTCGGGTGCATCTCTATGGCGGGCCCGGAGGTTATGCGCTTTTCTTCGCCCGTTGCGAGGTCCACCGTGTAGATATCCCCTCCGGAACCCTCCTCACGATACGAAACGAAAGCGATCATGCGCCCGTCGGTCGAGAAACGCGGCTGTGTCCCCCCGCCGCGCGTCAGCTGTCGGAGCCCGCGGCCCCTGCGATCCATCAGCCATATGTTCTCCGCCCCGCCGCGCGTGGAGGAGAAGGCGACAAGCGTGCCGTCCGGAGACCAGCAGGGGGTGGCGTCCTTAACGATCCTGATGGTGCCCGAGGCGGCGTCCTGGTACTGAGTAAGATTGACCGCTTCGGATGATGGACGCACGTCCTTCCAGCCCGAGGCGCGGGCGCTTTTTATCAAAGCGCCGGGGTCCAGCCTCATCACGTAGATGTCGCCCTCCGGGTCCTCACGCTGCGAGACGAAGGCCAGATATTTTCCATCGGGTGAAAGCGCGGGCGAGGAATCCCTCGAGGGATGGTCGGTGATGCGCACAGTGGTGATATCGGTGAGCGAGCGCAGGTAAATGTCGAAGTTACCCCTGTCCCGGTCCGAAGTAAAGAAAAACAACAGGCCGTCGGGCGTAAAGACGCCCTCGGTTTCGATTGACTGCTCGATCGTGACGGGAACCGACCTGCCGACCTCGGTACGATATTCCTTTCTGAGGATCTCACCGTAACTGAAGAGCACTTCGGGGGCCGAGCGATCGTCGCAGGCGGCGCATAAGATGAGCGCCGCGAAAAACACCGCGGCGATGAACCGGTTCATCGATCGGGCCGTCATTTTTTCCGGACCCATTTTCCCGTCTTCTCCTGGACCCAGTCGTTCTTCCGCGCCAGGGCGGCCTGTTCCTCCGCGAAGGCCGCGCCGAACGCGTCCACGTCACGCCGCGAAGGCTCGCCCGTTCCGGCCCTGGCCACGCTCCGCTCGAATATGGTCCTTCTGGCAGCGTTCTCGTCCTCGAGCACCCGCATGAGGGCCGCCCTCCGCGAGGCGTCCGACTCGTACCTTTTCTGCGGCAGGTACACGGCAAGCCCGGTGCTCGCCTCTCCCACGGCGCCCTCGTCCTTGTAGGCGCGTATTTTCGCCTCGTTGAACTCGCGTATCTTCACCGCGCGCAGAAGGGCCTCATCCCCCCCCATCACGACCGCCGGGCCGCGAGAACGCGCCACGTCCGTCTTAACCGAGGAGACGATCCAGGCGTCCCGCTCGAGCTCGCGGTAGTCGCCCACGATCTGGCGCTCGATAACGGTTTTCTCGCCGGTCAGGTGAATGTCCGGCGGCGAAATCTCAAGGCAGCTGGGCACGTCCGCGATGCAGCTTTTCCCGCTCGCGCATCCCGTCGCCGCCGCCGCGATCGCCGCGAGCGCGGCGAGCACGCACAGACGCGTTTTCATTGCTCCACCTCCCTGACCTTTCGCAGGTATTCCTGTATGGGCATCCGGTCGAACTCCACCTTCTCATCCTTCACGCCGAAGAGGTAGCCGATGGTTCTGCGCGAGAAGCCGACGGTGGCGTACACCAGCCCCCTGTCGAGATTGAAGTTGAAGTCCTTCACGTTCATCGAATTGTCCACCGCGAACTGCGCGACACCGCCCAGCTTCGATTTACCCTTCTCCGTGGAAAGGCCCTTGAGCAGGCGGTTGGCGAACTTTTCGCCGATTTTATAGATATTGATGTAGCCCTGCGCCGAGAGCTCGCGGTCTATATCCACTCCCTTCCCGCTGAAATTCGCGTTGAGTGAGAGCTCCGCGTCGCGCGTCTTCTTCCGCGCGTCCGGGTCGTCGAGAACGCCGATATCCACATTGGTCACGTCGAGCGCCATGCGGAATTCCATGTTCCGCGGCTTCATGTCCGCGAGATTGAAGAGGATGTTACGGCCGTACAGCGAGCCGTCCAGCACGTAGGCGCGCATCACCGGGATCTCGAAGGTGTTCTCCCGGAAGAACATGAGCGCCGAGAAGTCCTTCAGGTACTGGAAGCTGATGTCCCGCGCCGGGTGCTTCGCGCGGATCGACGCGATCGTGAAATTCGCCTTTTCCCTGAAGTTCTCGTTCGAGATGAGCAGGCTCTTGTCGGTCGCTATGCGCGACTCGCCCCGGTACCGCGGGGTAAAATAGAATTCGAAGGGAAAGTCCATGTTGAGATCGTCCACGAAGACGCGCTCCTCCGCGTTCTGCGCGAAAAAGTGACCGATCTTTATCGATCCATAGGCCTTGCCGCTCTTCATGTCGCCCCTGACCGCGGCGCCGACGTCGACCAGCCCCTTTACCTTCCACGGACCGTACACCGCCGCGAATTCCGGCGCCGCGAGCCTGACCGAGAGCCTGAGGTCGGAGTCGGAGATCGGCGGCGTTTTCAGGTCGACGGTGCCGCGCGCGTCGACGCTGAGGCCCTTGGCCTCGCTCGCAAGGCGCAGGCGTTTGAGCGAGACGCGTTTTACGGCGTCGTCCTGCTCAAGGTCCGCGTCGAGCCTGAGGTCGGTGAGATCGAAATCGGGCGCTTTGAGTTTCAGGACGGCCGCCGCGTTCGTCTTCCGTCCCTTCATTCCGAACGACGCGTCGAGGGACAGGTCAACCGGCTTCGAGAGAGGGAGGTCGGCGACGGACTTCCGGAGGGACGGAGGAAGCATCGCCTCGAGCGGGGCTTTCTGGAAGCGGAAGCGTTCCACGTTCAGGCGGCCGGCGAGCGCCGGTCCCATCAGCACATCGGCCGTCGCCCCGACATCGAGAGCGTTACGGCCGTCCGTCGGGTTGAAGTATTTAAAAGTAAAAGAGTTGATCCTCACCCTGCCGAAGTTGCCGAGCGCCGACGCATCGAGCGTCATCTCCATGCCGTTGTCCGCCGATTTACTGCGTTCCAGGGCGTAGGAAAAGCGCGGCGCGGAGAGCCGGGCCAGAAGCTTCATGTCGTCCGCGCGCTTCAGCGCGCCGAACGACAGTCTGGCCGAGGGAAGCGCGGCCTGCGTTCCCGGCACACTGAAGGAGACACCACGAAGAGCGAGTTCCCCCTGTATGTCCATCGACGACGGATTGCCCCTTACGGTCAGCGGATACAGCGAAACGACGCCGCCGAAGCGTGTTTCCCTGTCACCGGTAATCGCGGCGTAGTACGGGTACAGCTCGTCGAGGGAGATCGCGCTGTGGGTCATCCGGATATCGATCTCCTGCCTGGTCGTAACGGAGCGTACCGAACCGGCGAGCCGTATCCACGCGCTGTTCCCGAAGCGCACTCCGAAGTTGTCGAGGCGCAGAACGTCCGCGCCCGGATCGTAGACCAGGTCATACCCGATCATCAGGCTGAGCGGCGCGAGCCGCGCGCGCCTGAAGCGCACCGGCGTGCGGTTCGTGCCGAAGCGGAAGGAGCTGTCGAACGAGCCGGCCTCCTCCCGGGCCTTTCTGAAATCGAGTTTCCACGAGAGCACCAGCGGAGGATTCACCTCCACATCGGGGGTGTATACCGACACGTCGAGCTCACCCTTCGGATTGAGAGCGATCGACATGCGTTCGAGAAGCGAGACCGCCTCCAGCGATTTCGGAACTGTTCTGAACGGGGGGACCCTCACGTCGGCGGTGAAGCCGAGCCCCTCCACCGACGCGTTGAGCCCCGCGCCGCGGACATACATCCTTAAGTCATCGAGCACGAATTTAAAGAGGAATTCCGCGGAAAACGGAAGCCGTATTTCTCCGGACGGCGCACCCTCCCGCGCCGGCTCCTCCTCCTTTTCAGCCTCCGGCTTCCCGGCCCCGGCCTTCATGAGGCGCGCCGCGTTCCAGACGCCGTTCTTTTCCATAAGATATATACGGGGACGGTAGATGCCGATCTCTCTGAAACGCACGTTTCCAATGAGCATGCCGAAGAAGCCGTAATCGAGCACCAGCCGCTCGACCTCCACGAATTTCGTCCTGCCGAACTCCTCGCCGTTATAAATAACAAGATTATGAATGTCGAAGCCGGTGTAGGGATTGAACCGCTTAACGCTCAGCGTGAGCTCGCCGTTCGAGGCGGCGCGGAAAGCGGATACGGCAATGGACTCAACGCGCCCCGGAGAGAGGACCAGCGGAAGCGCGGCCATCAGCATGAACACAAGCCCGAAAACCGAAAGCGGCACCCATACGAGAAGTACCTTCGCGGCGGTCTTCGCGATGCCGCCCGGGTTTATCTTTGCGGACATCGCTCCTGGCGGCGTTTGGGCGGGTCCGCCCGTCGTGGTATCGGCTGAACGGCTGGTATTTTCCGTTTTTCGTATCATTTTTCAATCCTTCCCGCGCCGCTGTGGCACCGCCGACGGGCGTACGCTTCACTGCGCGGAAGGGTGAAATCGTAAAGATGGAAAGGGCGTATGGCAAGTAAAAATTGGCCGGCTCCCGGCGATGACGGAACTCGTCAACCGAGTCCCGTCATCCTGCTGAGCATCTCCCGTTTTCCCCCGCCGGGTTCGACGAGCGAGGAAACATCCGGATTCTCTTTGAATCTGAGCACGTTCAGCATGAATATGTCGAGCTTGTTGATGATGCCGGGCGGCAGAAGGTTCCCGTCGATCTCCACGGACATCACCGGGTAGTGGCGCTCGCGGGCCCAGGGAGTGAGGATCCCCTCGATCACGCGCCCGATCAGGCAGGCGAAGGGGGCGATGTTCACCACGCCTGAATAGCCGTCCATCATCGCCGTCGCGGCGACGCCGCTCGAGACGCTGATTTCGGAATGCAGCTCGTCGCTCACGAAATACCTCTCGGCGTTATCCATTATGCGGTCCATGTCATGCGGCGTCTCCGGCAGGAGGCCCGTCTTCTTCAAGACGGCGGCCACCCGGTGCTCTACGCGGTGCTTGTACATTGCCTCCAACTTCCAGCCGAGGAACTCGCGCAGTTCTTTCGAAAAGGGCCTCAGGTACCATGGAACGAGCCGCAGCCGCTTCAGTATCTCATGGCGCCGCACGTGGTCGCAGTAGTAGATCCACTCGGTGATACCGGAGACCTTCCCGATTATTCCGCGCGCGCTGAAATGCTGAATGAGCTCGTCCACGGCGAAGTCGTCCCTGCGCACGTAGATCTCCCCCACGACAAGCACGCGCGGACACTCGTCTATCGTGCGCTTCAGGGGGATGCGTGTGATCTCCGCGACGATATCCTCGAGTACCGGCAGAACGCCGCGGACGTCCTTCTCGGCCACGGCTATAAGCCGGTGCCAGAGCCCGTCGTATGTTCTCATCGCCGCTGCGGGATCCTCCGCGCACGCGCGAAGCGAGGTCTCCACGTCCTTCATGTAGTCGCTGATGACCAGCCCCCACCACGCGTGCTTCGAGAAGTCCGGCCCGAGCTCGTTGTACGAGTTGTCGGAGTCAAGCGTCACGACGACCACGTTGTCCAGGCGCAGGTCCTTGAAGAGGTTCTCGTAGAAAACGAAGTACTGCCCCGTGCGGCAGGGCCCCGTTGTGGTCGGGACGAAGAGCAGGTAGATTTCGTCCTTGCGGTAGCGGTCGGAGCCGAAGAAGCGAAGCGCCTCGCCGAGCACAAGGTGCGAAGGGAGGCACTCCTTGCCGGAGGCGTGGTTGCGCGCCAGCTGCAGCGTCGGCACGTCCGCCAGCGGCATGGCCTCGGCGCTGATTCCCGCGGAACGAAGCGACGCGGCGAGGAGCTCGGTCGAGAGCCTCCCCATGTTCGCCAGGAGGAGCTTGATGCGCGGGTTGTCCCTGAGCGGCATCGTCTCGCCGGTGGAAACGCGCCGGACATACAGTCCGTCCTTCTTCACGACGAAGCGCAGGCCGTTGTCGAAACGCTCCGCTGCGATTTCCGTGTGCTTGCTCCGGTACCCCTCTATGATGTCCAGGAAGGCCTCCACGCGCGTGTCGACCCCGGCGTCGGCCGTGTGCGAGTCGAGCTCCAGCACCAGGAATGGTTTGGTGCCCATGTTCCATCTGAGATAGTGCAGCATGAAGGAGTCCGGCGCGCACGAGAAGTTCGTTATATATGTCACGAAGAGGTTGTCCTCGTTCCGCACGAGCCTGCTCGCCTTCATGTCCTGCTGGCCGTAGTACCAGTACATGTTGGCGAAAATCGCCTCGTTTTCGAACGGCAGGATGTCGAAGGGGATGATGGTGCATCCGCGCGAGGTGAATTTCCGGGGTATTCCCATGTTCGCGTCCGGCGTGAACGCGTTGTACGGCCTGCCCAGAAGCGCGATGACCGGGCGCTTAGCCCCGCGCGCCGTTTCGAGCGCCTCGCGGCCGAGCTCCGCCGCCTTCACGGCGTAATCGCGCTGCCTTTCGAGCGCGACGGCGAAGGCCGCGCGAACCTCCTTCTCGCCGAAACCGAGTCGTTCGCCGAGCTCGATGAACGGCTCGAGCGCCTTCTCCTCGCCATACTTGAAGCTCACGACGGGACAGAGCACGCGCTCGTCGGGAATTTCCGGAAACGCCTGACGGATGTAATAGGGCAGTCCCTGCGTGATGGGGCAGAAATTCGCGTGCACGTCGCTCTCGTAGCTCTCCATGTCCCTGAAATGCGGCAGGAACAGGTAGTCCGGCCGCGCGTCGAAGGCCGCCTGCACCGCGCCGTGCGCGATTTCGGCCGGGAAACAGTAGCCGCTCTCCACCCGCGCGATCCCCCCCGGCGATATCTCCGTCGAGAGCACGGCGCGCACGCCCAGCTCGTGGAAAAAATGAGAGTAAAACGGCCACAGGGTATACACCGAGAAACAGCGGGGAATGCCCACCGTATGGCCGCAACGGGAATTGAATGAGTCCGGATCGGGCGCGCATTCGACGAACATGAGATCGTTCCGGCGCTCCACATAATCGACCACCTCGGCCTCGTCGAAGCTCTTCTTCTTGCGCATGTTGGCGTACTTGTTGCAGCGGCCGCCGAACATATAGCGGTGCCCGTTGACGACGAGCACGCGGATGGGGCAGTAATTGTCACAGGCCTTGCACTGGAACTCGCGTTCGCCGACAATCTCGGTGGCGAGGATAGCGTCGAGGTCGTAGCTTCCCTTTTCAAGAAAGCCCTCCGACAGCTTCTGCGCGGCGAGCAGCCCCACCCCGAAACATCCCATGAGCTCGGGATCGGGCGGCACCAGAATGTTCTTGCCCAGAAGCATCGCGAACGCCAGCGGCACCGCCTCGTTCTTGGCCACCCCTCCCTGCAGCACGATGCCGTTGCCGATTGTACGGTTGCCCACAACGCGGTTGAGATAATTCGACACAATCGAGGTCACCAGTCCGGCCGTGATGTCCTCCCGCGTGGCGCCCTGCTGTATCGCCTTGCGGATATCCGAATTGATGAAAGCAGAGCAGTGCTCGCCGAATTTCAGCGGCCGCTCCGCGGCGAGCGCCACCGGCGCTATCTCGTGCGCGTGCTCTATGCTGAGGTCGCCCCTGCACGACTCCTCCAGGAACGAGCCGGTCCCCGCGGAACAGGCTTCGTTCATGGCGTAATCGATGGGGACCCTGTTTTTAAGGAGCACGTACTTGGCGTCCTGCCCACCGATCTCGAAAATCGTGTCGATGTCGGGCTGATAGTAGGTGGTCCCCACCGCGTGGGCGATGATCTCGTTGTACACCGCCGGGGTCTCCAGGAACACCCCCAGAATCTCGCGGGAGGAGCCCGTGGTGGCCGCCAGGCTTATCCGGATGGGCGCATCACCGATATCCTCGCGGATCTGCTTCTTGATCTCGACAATGCACTGCTTGAGGGCCTTCACGGGGTCCCCGTGCGTACGCCCGTAATAGGACGCTGTAATCTCGTCCGTTTCGATGTCGATGAGGCAGGCCTTTGTCGTCGTCGAGCCGCCGTCTACGCCAAGGATGTACTCGCGACCGGCGCGTACCTTTGTCTTGCGGGAGGGGATAAAGGTCACGCGGCCCTCCGCCGTTTTCAGGCTCGTGAAGCGCGCGAACTGCACGCTGTGCCCGCGTGTAAGCCTGTCCGCCGGCGGAAGCGCGCTCCCCGTTTCGCGCGCGAGGAGCGCCGCGCCGTACGCCTCGAAGAAGGGGGCGATTCCCGGTACGATGAATTCGACATCGGGAAGCTTTTCCGACAGGAAGCTCACGACATAGGGATTGCGCGTCACGCCGCCGGTAAGCATAACGCGGCCGCGCTCCATGCGGGCGCGCTTGAGGAAATCGGCCACCTTGATGGCCATAACATTACTCAGCGACAGGATGATATCGCCCTTGGTGGCCTCTCCCTTGTTGAGCCGGTGCGTGCAGTCGCTCTTCATGAAGACGGAGCACCGCGAGGAAAGCTTGTGAACCCGGCAGCCCGGTTCGAGGCGATCGACGGCGTCCAGCCCCATGTCCATCCGGCCGAGCTGCTGTTTGAAAAACTCTCCTGTTCCCGATGCGCACTTGTTTCCGGAGAAACTCGTTATAATCCGTTTACTTTCATTGACGGTGTAGACCACCAGATCCTCGCCGCCCAGCGAGACCACCGCGTCCACCTCTTCCTCAAGGTCGCCGAGCGCCGCTTCGACGCAGATCGGTTCAATGACGCTCGAGATGTTGAGCAGATAGCGGCCCTCGGTCCCCGTAACGAGAGCGCGAACGCCCTCCGGCATTTCCCTGAACGAAAGGATCCTCGAGAGCGTACCGAGGAAGTTCCCCTCGTGGGGCACCACTTCGCTCCAGAGGATCTCGTTCCCCTCAAGCATGACCGCCTTGACGTTCGACGAGCCTATATTGATGCCGAGCGTGCGCATGACCGTTCCTCCATCGATGATGCAACGGGTGTATGCAAATACAGGAAAAAATGTCTATTATTTTTTATTCGTCTTGGGCGCGTATAAAGTTGGCCCGGATCGAGCGGATCCGCGAGAGCGCGTCCTCTCCGGCCACAATCTCCCCGGAAAGCGCGAGCAGAATGTCGGCAATGCGCTTCTGCTCGGAAATCGGCGGAAGCTTGATCATGAGACGCCGCAGAAGCTCGAGGTCTATCGCCATCTCGCCGCTGCCTGCGTTCAGCGTGTAGAGCACACCCGACTGGAAATAGGAGTGCAGCACATTGTTGAGGTAAAACGGCTCGCATACCCCGGGGTCCGCGGATATCCTCACGCAGCCGGGGCCGAGTATGCCTCCGGGAAAAAAGACCGGCATGATCGCCGACGCGCCGGCGTACTCGCCCTTTACCGCCATCACGATGTCGGATCCGGCGACGGCAAACTCGGCGAGCTTTTTCGCCCGGTCCTTTGCGACCGCCCCGCAGCGCTTTTCGAGCAGGCGCAGAGACCCGACGCACTCCGGGATGATAACCGGCACCACGGCCGCCACGTCACCCGCGCCCGGAAGCGAGGCCGGACCTTCGACGATCTTCCGTCCGGCGAGCGCCTCCTGCAGGGGAACAACGCGCCACGAATCGGGAATGCGCCCCGCGGGGCTCTCTTTGAACCGGGCGTGTCCTATCCCGTCCGAGAGCAGGCGTTCCATCAGACGGTGCTTGTACTCGAAGATGCGGCCTATGAGCTCTTCGATGGAGCGCGCGGAAAGGTCCGCGGCCTCAATCACCTCACCTGCATCGAGGGTCGGCTCCTCTTCAATGTCCATCAGATCATCGTCCATCAACGGCTCCTCCGGCGGTGCGCTGTGCGTACTATCAAATGGATTTTACATGGGCGGCCGTCCGCGTCAAGAGATTTCCCGGACGTTTTTATGCTTGATTCCGTTCCACGCGCGGCCGACACTGCGCGACGGCACTTAATAAGGAGTGGATATATGAATCTTTTTACAATCGACGGGACACGATGCACGCGATGCGGAGCATGCGTTGATGAATGCCCCGCCCGCATCATCGCCCTTGCCGACAGACAGTCCCTGCCCGAAACCGTCCCGGGAGGCGAAGAACTCTGCATTTCCTGCGGTCACTGCGTTGCCGTCTGCCCGCACGGGGCGCTCTCCCTCCACGCGATGCCGGTGGAGGACTGCACGTTGATCACCGAGCGCACTGACGATCCGGCGTTCGCCGAGCGGTTCCTCCGCTCGCGCCGTTCCATCAGGTCCTATAAAAAACAGTCCGTAGACAAGCCGACAATAGAACGGCTGATCGACATCGCGCGGCACGCGCCGTCCGGCCATAACTCGCAGCCGCTCGAATGGCTGGTAGTGTACGACCAGGACAAAACGCGCGGCCTCGCCGGGCTCGTTGTGGAGTGGATGCGAGCCGTCCTGCGCGATTTTCCCGAGCAGGCAAAGGCCGTGCACATGGACCTTATAATAGCGGGCTGGGAGATGGGTATCGACGCCGTCCTGCGCGGAGCGCCGCATCTGGTGCTCTGCCACGCCCCGAAGGACAACATGATGGCGCGCCCGGCCGGCACAATAGCCATTGCATACCTGGAGCTCGCTGCGCCCTCGCTCGGGCTGGGGAGCTGCTGTTCGGGTTTCTTCGACGCCGCCCTCGGGTTCTACCCGCCGCTCGCCGAGGCGGTGGGGCTCCCTCAAGGGCACGCCGGATTCGGCTCGGCCATTCTGGGCTATCCGAGGCACCGCTACCACCGCATGCCGCGACGGAATCCGGCGAAAATCACGTGGAAATGAACCGACCGTCTCCGAGACTCGCGCGGGCCGTCTTCTGCGATTTCGACGGCACCATCACCTCGGAGGAAAGCTTTCTCGGGATGTTCCGGAATTTCGCTCCGGAGGTGTATCGCGAGGTCGGTCCCGAGATGCAGGCGCTTCGCATGACCATCCGCGAGGGCGTGAGGCGCATCGTCGACTCGATCCCCGCCGCGCTCTACCCGGACATACTCGAATACGTGCGCACCATCCCCATCCGTCCGGGCTTCGTCGAGCTCATCGATTATCTCGATTCCCGCGGCGTGCCATTTATCGTCATATCGGGGGGCCTGCGCGGCATGGTCGAGTCGCGTCTCGGCGACCTCACTGCGCGCGTACACGCCATTCACGCGCCCGACGTGGACGTCTCCGGCGAGCGCCTCCGCGTATACTCCGACTTCGAGCGCGCAGGCGAGCTCATGGCGAAGGCCGACGTCATCGCGCGGTACGCGCCCTCCGAGTCCGTCTGCGTCGGCGACGGCCCCACCGACCTCACCATGGCGCAGGCCGCCGATCTCGTCTTTGCCCGCGACGGCCTCGCCCGCTTTATGGAACACATGAAAAGACCCTACCTGGCATGGGACGATTTCAACGACGTGCGCGTCGCGCTCAAGCAGCGCTGGGGATAGCGCCCGCCGAGGGGAAAAATCCTTGCAACGACACCGGTGCGTGATAGCATCATGCGCCGCGTCACCCTTCACCCCGGAGACACCACAATGAAATCCACGGCACCGCAGCGCGCGGCTCTGGTCATCGCCACACTCGCGGCATTTATCACCCCCTTCATGGGGTCGGCCGTCAACATCGCCCTGCCGGCGATCGGGACGGAGTTCGCGATCGACGCCGTACTCCTCAACTGGGTTTCGACCGCGTTCATACTGGCCTCGGCGATGTTCCTGGTGCCCATGGGACGCCTGGCCGACATGCGCGGAAGGAAGCGCGTCTTCATGGCCGGGATGGCCGTCTACTCGGCCGCGTCGCTCGCCGCGCCCCTCGCGTCCACGGCCTCCGCGCTCATCGCCTGCCGCGTCGCCCAGGGTATCGGAAGCGCCATGACCTTCGGCACCGGCCTCCCGATTCTCATTTCGGTCTTCCCGCCCGAGCGGCGCGGCCGCGTGCTGGGAATCAATGTCGCTGCCGTCTACCTTGGGCTGTCGATGGGCCCCTTTCTCGGCGGGCTCATCACGCACTACCTGGGCTGGCGATATATCTTCCTCGCCACCGTGCCCATGGGCGTCGCGATACTGATACTCGTCCCCGTATACCTGAAAGGTGAATGGGCCGAGGCGAAGGGGGAGCGCTTCGACCTCGGCGGGTCGCTCGTGTACGGGGCCGGCCTGGCCGCGCTCATGTACGGTTTCTCGCGCCTGCCGTCGACGCCGGGGATCGTGCTTTCGCTCGCCGGCGCGGCGGCGCTCTTCGTCTTTTATCGAATTGAGATTTCCATCGCCACACCCGTCATGAACATGGCGCTCTTTCGCGACAACGTGGTCTTCGCGATGTCGAATTTCGCCGCACTCATCAATTACAGCGCAACTTTCGCCTCGGGCTTTCTGCTGAGCCTGTATTTACAGTACATCAAGGCCATGACCCCGGAGAGCGCCGGCATGATCCTCGTGTCGCAACCGGCGGTGATGGCCCTCCTCTCGCCGCTTGCGGGGAGCCTCTCTGACCGCATCGAGCCGCGGGTCGTCGCCTCAATCGGCATGGCCCTTACC
>JAGODA010000066.1 GCA_017998475.1 Spirochaetota bacterium
AAGGCCGCGGTGTCGTTGAACGCGCGCGAACCCGGATAGGTCGCCCGTACCCGCTCCTCGCTCGTTTCCAGGTTCCCCTCACGGCAGGCGGGCACGGCGAAGACGACAAGGCACAGGAGAAGCCCGTACACAGCGTGTTTCATTATTAACCTCTCATTATCGTTGGTATTCCGATTACCTGGAAGGGACCTGGTCGGAGATCTCAACGGGGACCGGCGCGTAAATCGCTTCCAGTCCTTCCGCGATCGCCGGGACAAACAGGTCATCGTGACCCAATCCCTCAAACAGCGAATAACGCACAATCGCCCGTTCGCCCGCCTTCCTCCGGACTCTGCGGTCGAACATTCTCGCCAGGTCGTCCATCGAAGAGTCCTCGAGCGTGCCCGAGGCCGAGTAATAGTATAGCGGCTCTCCGGCTGGAATTCCCGAAAAATCCATTCTATAGCGATTTATGAACATTCCGTCTCCCCACCACAGCGAGGGGCTGACCGCGATGAATCGACCGAAAAAATCATGATAATACATGAGCCCGTAGCACACAGCGATTCCGCCGAGCGAATGCCCGGCGATCAGTCGGCCCGCCGGCCCGGCGTTCGTCCGGTACTTCCGGTCGATGCGCGGCGCGAGCTCGGTGCGCAGGAAGCGGTAGAATTTCTTTACCCCGCCCCCGGTGGGAAAACCCGGCACCCTGATCGGTGTGTAATCCCGCTTGCGGTGGTTCGCTCCCTTCCCATAGCCGATTCCTACTATGATGAGGTCCTTTTCGGGAGCGCCGTCAGGCCGTTCCTGTACGGCTTTCACGACATCCCCGAAATATTTGTCGCCGTCGAGAAGATACAGCACGTCATGGCGCCGGTCCGACTCGTTGTAACCGTCCGGAAGGTGTATGTAGACCCGGTACGTGTGCCGCGTGTGCCGGGAAACCAGCTTCTTTCCCGTGATGTCCGCATCGGCGTCCGGCGTCGCCGACAGGATAAACGCCAGGAGCGCGGCAGCGGCGCATGCCGCCTTAGAGTTGCGACGCGATGACCATTCTCTGGACATTCGACGATCCGTCTATTGAGATGAGGAGCTGCGCGTCGTTAAAAATATTTCTGACCTCGGAATCGTCCTCGAAGGCCCGGTAACCGAGGGCCTCAAGGCTGAATTCCGCGATGTCCCGCAGCGTTTCGCTCGCGAAGAGCTTTGCCATAGAGGCCTCCATGGTGAACTCGCGACCCGCGTCGATGAGGGCGAGCGCATCGGCGTACAGCAGACGGGCCGCCCTGAGGCGCGTGGCAAGGTCCGCAAGGCGGAAGGATATGCCCTGGAAGGCGAAGAGGGGTTTGCCGAACTGCTCCCTCCGGCGTACGTGCGCGGTCACGATATCCATAAGCCTTCTGGCCGCCCCGACACAGCTCGCGGCGACGAGCGGCCGCCCCTTGTCGAAGGTTTCCATCACCAGGAAATATCCGCTCCCCTCATCGCCCAGGAGACTTTCACGCGGAAGGACGACATCGGCGAAGCGCACCCTGCCTATCGCGCTTTGCCCGAAACCGAATCCGCGCGCCGGTTCGCGACGCTCCACGCCGGGAAGCGCCGCGTCCACCACAAAGGCGTTAAGGCCAGCCCTGCCCTTCTGTGAACCGGTGGTGGCGATGACGATGAAGAAATCGGCGATGGCGTTGTTGATCACGACCGATTTTTCGCCGTTGATAACGTAGCCGTTCTCCGTGGCCGCGGCGGCGCACCTGATACCGGTGATATCGGAACCGGCCTCCTCTTCGGTGAGGCAGAAGCCGAAGATGCTTCCCCGGCCGATTTTCTTCAGGTACTCGTCCCTCTGACCGGCCCCGGCTATTTTCAGAAGCTCGGCGCAATGCGCGGTTGTGAGGAGCGCGGGCATGAAGCCGATACCGTGATAGCTGAGATCCTCGTACACTGCGCCGGCCGCGGCATAGCTCAGGCCCGCGCCGCCGTGCGTGTCGGGAACCAGCAGGGCGTGATATCCGTCCCCGGCGAGCCCGGCGAAAAGCCCCCGGGCGGTCTCTTCGATCCCACGGCCGCGGTCCCGCGACACAGCGCCGAAGGCCCGGCCCGCCTCACGCGCCCGCCGGAGCAGTCCGTTCCCGCGGTCTCCAGCATCAGTCATGGGTCTTCTGCCTCCATTCCAGATATTCGAGGAAGTCCTCAAGGTTCCGGAGATGATCATCGCTCAGGTTCGCCGCCCGATCCAGCAGGGAGCCAAGCAGGCGCTCACGGTCGTCCCGCGGCCCGTGGGATTCGGCCTCGAACCATTTTTCCTGCGCGATGAAATAATTGACGCTCTTACCGAGAAGCCTGGCGACCTCCTGAATCTGTCCCAGGTACAGGCGCCGTTTCCCAAGCTCATAGTTGGACAGGGCCGCCTGCGATATGCCCAGTTCCTCGGCAAGGTCGGCCTGTGTCATGCCCTTTTCCTCGCGCGCGGACTGAATCTTTTTTCCTATTTCCTTGAAACCCATCGCTCAATTCCCACCGGGATACCGGGTATCCTTGAATTTTGTGCCTTAAAGTTCAATAAAAATTCCGGATTGAACCAGCGTCCCGGATTGAGAGGCATATCACGATAAAGCGACAAGTATCTCGTTAAATATATATACAATTTTATATAACATCTTGACATATTATAACAATATTTTATGAAATATAACAAATTGTTATAATCGGAGGCGCCAATGTCACGCGACATCATGAAGCTCTACAGGGAAAAACGCTGTTCAGCCGAAGAGGCCATGTCCTCTATACAATCCGGATTCTGGATCGATTACGGATTTTTCAACGGGAAGCCCCAGCTCTGCGACAGGGCGCTGGCCGCGCGCAAAGCAGATCTTTCCGATATAACCATCCTGGCCGCCGTTACGCTCCCGCCCGTACCGGAAGTCCTTACCTGCGACCCGACGGGCGAGGTATTCACCTACAACGATTTCCATTTCAGCCCGTTGAGCCGCATTTTACAGACACAGATGCGAAACGTGTTCTACAATCCGATACTCTATTCGGAGTGCGAACGCTATTACTCGGACCGCATCACCGATCCCGTTAAGGTCGGAACTCCACGCCGCAACGCCTCCATCGTGCAGACCCGCCCGATGGACGAGCACGGCTATTTCAACTTCGGACTGCATAATTCATCGACATACACCTCTCTCACCCACACCGACGTGGTCGTCGTCGAGACGAACTCCAATCTCCCCTTCTGTCCGGGCGGCAGGAACGAGCGCATACACATCTCGCAGGTGACACATGTTGTGGAGGGTGAAAACCCGCCCCTTCTGGAGATCCCGTTCCCCGCGCCCACCGATGTGGAGCGTAAAATTGCCGGGCATGTCATGGAGCATATCCGCGACGGCTGCTGCCTGCAGTTCGGCATAGGGGGAGTCCCCAATGTGGTGGGAAGCCTGCTCGTGGAGTCGGATCTCAGGGACCTGGGATGCCATACCGAAATGCTTGTGGACGCATATGTCGATCTCTTCGAGGCCGGAAAGCTCACCGGTGCGCGAAAAACCATCGACCGCGGCAAGATGGCCTATACCTTCGCGGTGGGGGGCAGCCGCCTGTATGAATTCATGGACAAAAACCCGGCGATCTCCTCGTACAACGTCGAGTACATCAACCACCCGAACGTCATTTGCCGGAACGACAACGTCGTCTCGATCAACTCGGCCCTACAGATAGACCTCTACACGCAGATCAACGCCGAGAGCATGGGATTCGGCCAGATTTCCGGCAACGGCGGCATGTTCGATTTCGTCCTGGGCGCCTACTGGTCCAGGGGCGGCCGAAGCCTCATCTGCCTGCCGTCGACCTACTCTCTCTCCGAGGGCACCGTTAAGTCCCGTATCGTGCCGCATTTCGCGCCGGGCACCATCGTCACCATACCGCGGCAGATGGTGAACATCATCGTCACCGAGTACGGATGGATTTCGCTTAAGGGGGATTCCACCTGGGCGCGCGCCGAGAAACTCATCGGAATCGCCCACCCGGATTTCCGCGAAGAGCTCATCAAGAACGCTGAAGAACAGAAGATATGGCGGAGGAGCAACCGTATAGCGTGATTATGGTTGACAGCATATTACACTGTCATAATATTTATAACAAATTGTTATATTCAATGGAGGTACGGCAATGTTCGATTTCCTGCTGAACGACGAGCAGCTCAAGCTTCGCGACGAGGCGCGGGCTTTTACCAGCTGGGTCCCTAAAGAGATGATCCTGGATATGGACGCGGAAAAGATACAGTTTCCCCACGAATACCTCAAGGAGGCCGGCCGGCGGAACCTGCTCGGCATCAGGCTGCCGAAGGAATACGGCGGCAGGGGGCTCGGATGGGTCGAGGACACCATGGTGGCCGAGGAGATCGGGGTGGCGAGCTACAGCCTGGCCTGCCTGTGGGGGGTCGGGGCCGATATCGTATGCGAGGCCGTGGTCAAATATGGGAACGAAGATCTCAAGAAGGAGATCGTCGTTCCACTCCTGAAGGGTGATGTGTACGCGGCCGAATGCCTCACGGAACCGCGCGGGGGTTCCGACTTCTTCGGGGCCGCCACCACCGCCCGCAAGGATGGCGGCGACTGGATCATCAACGGACAGAAGCGCTTCATCGTGGGCGCCGAGGGCGCGGACTGGTTCATGGTCTACGCGGTTACCGATCCGTCCGCTCCGGCCCATCAGCGCATGACATGCTTCATGGTGCCGCGCACCAGCGGCGTGGAGTCCAAATATATCTACGGCCTCATGGGAGTTCGCGGCGGTGGCGCGGGCCGGGTCATCTTTAACGACGTGCGCGTCCCCGAGCGCTACGCGCTCAACGGAATCAACGGCGGATTCCCCGTATTCCAGACCAACATGATACCGGAGCGCCTTGGCACCGCGGCCATGACCATCGGTTCGGTGCGCCCGGCCGTCGAGATCGCCACGCGCTACACCTCCATGCGCAAGGCATTCGGCACCGCGATCGCGAACTTTCAGGCCGTGGGATTCCGCGTCGCCGACAGCGTCCAGAAGCTCGACACCATGCGCTCCATAGCCTACACGACCGCCCGGGCGATCGATTCAGGGAAGGTTCACGCCGGGCGCCTGCGGCGGATGGTATCCGAAAGCAAAAAGTTCATCACCGAGGCATCGTGGGAGGTCGCCAATAACTGCATGCAGGTTATGGGGGGAATCGGCTACACCAACGTCTATCCGATAGAACGCATCGTGCGCGACATCAGGCTTTCCATGATATGGGTGGGCACCAACGAGATCATGCAGCTCATCATCCAGAACGAATGGTACAAGGAGTACCACAAGGTGCTGTCGAAGGAGAACGTACGCGACGTGGAGCAGGACGCCCCGAACGCCGGCGAGGTTGATGAAAAAATCTACGAGTGAGGACCCGTCCCCCTGGAGGCGAGCCGACGGCGGCTTCAGGGGGACGCCCGCCGTTTCTTCGAGTACTTGTCCACGCGGTATATCTTCATGTCGAAGGCCTGGACTTTGAATCCGTAGACCAGGTTTTCAGGTTTTATGAGCCCCGGATCATACTCGTTGTATTTGTCCTCCTCGTTCTTGTGCGACTTCACCACCACGTAATCGGGCTTGAGGAGCGGAATGTTTCCGACGTTCCTTCTGTCGTCCGGGTTCGCGTAAATCGGCTTGAGGTCGCTCTCGAAGCAGAGCATGGGCGCCCAGTCGCCTATCATCACGGAACCGGCGGGAAGCGTTTCGACAAAATCCATAGCGTCGCGGATGGTGGCCGTGCGGTTGAACTGCCAGCTTAGCAGGTAGATTATCTGAACCTCGATGAGCAGGAATATCATCATCTTGGGACTTATGTGTTTCTGGAGGAAGGCGACGAAATCGTCGTAGTTTTTCGCCAGGTAAAAGCACAGCGGCAACACGACAGCTATCAGAACGAACACGAACGAGGCCCCCGGTCCCGAGAGCACTCCCTTTTGAAGATTGAGATAGAAATCGTCGAAGATGACCTTTCTCGTCTCGTAGCTCAGGAAGAGCATGACAAGAAAAATAACGAACTGGATGACGATATAGAACATCAAAAAGAACAACAGCACTTTTCGCGGAACGCCGCCGGAGCGTTTTTTGCCCTCGTTCAGAATCTTGATTTCCCGGTCATAGTTCGCGACGAAACGCCCGGCGAGAAAGAGAATGGACACCTCCGAGAAGAGGAAATAGCGAAGCGGGCTGTAGGATGACATGTAAACGACCAGGAACGAATATATGAACTGAAGCGCGAAGAAGACGTCGATCTGGTACTGCACGAAGCGCTCGCGGTCGTAGTTTACATAACGCCGATTTCCGAGTATTTTCAGGACCGCGATCGAGCACAACACCGCCATGAGAAAGGTGTTCGGCTGGAGGTAGATGATCTCGAGAAACCAGATTTTACCCAGAAGTATAAGCGGGTTCCCGAGATAACGCACCTGAAAGCCCAGATTGGCCTGCCAGACGTAGAGCACGAACGACACCAGGAGTATCCCGCCGATTGAAGCAAGAAACAGGTTTTTGGGGTCGAGCAGCCGCGGGTAACGGGTACGGTTCTTGAAATACGGCAGGACGGCCGCGAAGACGAATGCCGCGAGCACCGAGCCCAGGTATATCGCGAACGAGCCCTTTATGCGCATCCCCAGCCAGGCGACAAGCGTGACGGACAGCGCGATTACGAAGACTAAGAGCATACGTCCCGCCCTGTCCATCCGCCCTTCCCGGCTCATGTAGCAGAACAGCGGCGGGAAGAGCAGCACGCACAGGAAAACCATGGGGAGCTCGTAGAGCGCGATCCTGCTGTGGAACAGCAGGATCACGTTTATCGACATCGCGATCCCCAGCAGAAAGATCGTTCTCTTATTGAAGAAGAACGAGAGCACCGACAACGTCAGCACGATGATGCCGACCGATACCGCTATATTGAAATAGCGAAGATTGACTATTTTTATTCCGAACTTCTCGAATATCAGAAGCTGAACGGCGTGTATGAACGGCGACTCGTCACGGTGCCCGCGGTATCGGTCGTGCTCATTCCACTTCGTCGCGCCGTATTTCAGGATATTCCGCGCGTCGAGGGCCTTGTAGCCCTCATCGATGTAGATAGCCGCACTCCACGAAAGATAGTCGGGGGGGTCGCTCTCGAGGCTGTACAGGCGGAGCGCGAGGCTCGCCACGGCGATCGAGACTATTATAAGCGTCTTGTACAGGAACGACATTCTACCTGAAGCCATGCTCCTCCGACGACCGCCGCCGTCCCGCCGCGCCTCAGCGCGGCCTCCTCGGCTTCTTTCTGCGCTCCGGCGGCTCTATCCGTTGCAGGCGCGCGTTGTCGATATTCAGATGGATGTCGGCGCCGGCGACGGTGCGGCTGTCGTGGGTGGCGATGATTATCGCCATGCCGTTCTCATCCCTGAGGGTCTTGAACAGGGTTATGATATCGCCCGCGGAGCGCTCGTCCAGGTTGCCGGTTGGCTCGTCGGCCAGTATGATCCGCGGGCTGTTGATAATCGCCCGGGCGATGGCGACGCGCTGGCGCTCCCCCCCCGACAGCGTGGCCGGGTACTGGTGAAGGATCTTCTCGAGTCCCAGGTAGGACACCAGATACTCCACCTTTTCCCTCAGGCTCCGGGACGCGGGACTGATGATCGCCGGGTAGATGATGTTCTGGTACGAGGTCATGTCGGGCAGGAGGTTGAAGAACTGGAATACGAATCCGATCTCCCGGTTCCTGAAACGCGACCGCCTGAAGTCCCCCCATCGAAGGATGTTCTGCCCCCTGTAGACGACCCTCCCGCTGTCAGGCTTCATGAGCCCCGATATGATTCCCAGGAGCGTCGTTTTGCCCGCCCCCGAGCGCCCGGTGATCGCGACGATCGACGAGGGCTCGACCGTGAAGCTGACATCATCGAGAATCGTCCGTTTACCGAACGAGGCGCTCACTCCTTCCACCGAAAGGAGCACCGGCCCCGGCTCGGACAGCTGATCTTTCGACAAGCCCATGCTATTTCTGCACCGCCTTGAATAAGCTCATATTGGAGGCGAATACGGCCGGGATGAATGCAGATACCGACGAAAGCAGCGCCGACAGCCCCACGGCCATCGGCAGAACACCGGGCTCGCGCCCGAGCGCAAGCCCCTTGAGCACCGGGACCCAGTGCGGCATGTTGTGCTTGAGATACCCGATCGCCATCACTCCCATGTAATACCCGACAAGACCGAAGAGCGCGCCGATCACCGCGGCCTCGAAGACGAAGGTGAGGATGATACGGGCCTTCGAAACGCCGATCACGCGCTGGAGCGAGAAAGTATAACTGCGATTGTAGACAATCGTCAGATACGAATTGAAGATAGCGATAACTGTGAGAAAAAGGAAGATTCCCATGATGACCAGAGACGATCCGTCGATAACGGCAAGCGCCTTGTTGGTTTTGGCGGCGATGTCCTGCTGGGACTCTACCCTGAGGCCGAGCGCCTGGATCTTTTTGCTGATATCGGGAAGGTCTTTTACGTCCTTCACCGTTATGACAAGCTGGGCGTATGAAAAACCCGGCCTGATGGCGTTCGGATCGCCGGCATGCGCCGCCGCGAACCTGGTGATGAAGTCGGACGGCACGATGAGGCCCGTAAGCGGCAGTTCCGCGCTGAAGCCGAAGACGCGGGCGGGCTGATCATATTTTTTACGCTCCGGGGCGCCGCGCGCCGCGGTCTCGATGACCAGCTCCATCGGGAATCCCCAGAGCGCCCTTTCACCGAGCTGCGGAAGTCCCCGTGCCGCCGCGAGGTTGTTGAAGACGTCCAGAACGAACTTGGGCACGATAACCGGCACCTCCGCGCCCGGGACGAACTGTCTCCAGCGCTTCTCCGACTTCCGTAAAAACGCCGGGCTGATGCCGTACACCGGCATGTATTCGCGGACCGAGCGGCCGAACATTTCGAGCTTCACCTTCGCCGGGTATTCCATCCGTATGATGGAATTGATCTCTCCGGTTCCCTGTATCGCCCGGATGCGCCGCACCCTGTCAACAGGAATTTTCTCCGATCTCGCGCCCATGCTTATTAGCTCGCCGGCGCCCGAGGACGGCGGCGAAACCACGATCTCGTTGATGTCGAGGGTCCCGAAGAGCGTTCCGCCTATATATTCCTTGATCGACTGCCGGAGCGAAAGGTATAGGACCAGGAAGGCGATGAGGAATATGATCCCGAAGCTCGAGAGAAGACTGCGAAGAATATTCCTGACGATTTCCCTGAGGGAGAAATAAAGGTTTCGTCCGATGTACGATAAAATCGATTTCATTTCATTTATTTTCGGCAGACGGCGCTCAGCCTATCCCGACCCGACGCCATGTCAAGATAATTACCGGCGGGGCTGACGCGGGGATGATACGTCAGATGCGCGAATTTGTCAACATTCGATTTCCTTTCCGGACCGTTTAAAGCCGCCAGCCATCCCCCTGACGCTGAGCGTTCGCGGAATGGATATCCGGATTTCGCTTGAACTGGACACCCTGGAGGCGTATCTTCGATACAACTTCATCGGGAGGAACGCGATATGAAACGCCGTCTGCGCCCCGTCCTTGCCGTCATTCTTGCCCTCTCCTGTTCCACCCTGGGAACACCCACGCTCAGGGACCTGCCGAAGGACCGTGAATACCCGATCGTGGTGCGGCACATCGTCGACCCGCGCCTGCCTGCGCTTTCTGAATCCGAGTTTCAGGACATGCTCGACCGCTGCCGGGCATACATTCGCGAGTACCTCGGATACGACGTGACTTTTTTCGTACAGGCGAACCAGCCGCTGCTCGATTTCAGGAATGAGATGCGCGGGCTCGATAACCTGCCGATGATGGCCGAACTGAAGAAAAGTCTGCTGGATGTAAACAGCGAAACCGACCGCGCGCGGTTGAAAAACTATATCGAGGACCTCGTCGCCGCCGCGCCCGAATCGACCCTGCGCCGTCACGTTCCCGACTTCGGGCGCTTTGCGGGCAGGAGGGAGATCGCCGCGCACATACACCGCCAGTATATAGAAAAGCTGCAGAAGATACAGAATGTCCGCACCGCCGACGGCACACCGCTTGCCGCCGGGCCATACGCGGACACGCTCACGTATCCCTTCTGGGACATGGCCCTTCGCCACCTCCAGGGGGCGCACTTCATCTTCACCAATACCATCATGGCGGACATGGAGCTCGATATTCCGATATATGTAGCGCTTCGTTTTGGAATCACCACCGGCCTGGTAGAAGAAAACCTCAACAACGCCTACCGCGCGGCGGGGATCATCTTCACCTATCCGTTCCTTTCCCGCGACGGCTTTTTCGTATCCGAGCGCGGAAGCGAAATCCCCGGAGAACGCCTCACCGACGTCATCGCGCTCTACGCCACTCACGAGTTCGGGCATTTTCTGAACCATTACCGCGATTACTACGACCACGACAACTGCATCATGGTCCCGGCGCACGACCTCGATTACTACGGCTGGTATCTGGACAAAAAGGACAAGAAGTGCGCGCTGGAGCACGAAAAGCTCAGGAGGTTCTAACGGTTTCCTTCTTCTTCGAATGGGCCTTTACCCCGGCGATGAAGGCCACGCAACGGCTTATCTCGGTGAAGACCGGTATTCCCGCATCCTCGGCCGCCGCGCGGTAGCGCTCGCTTATATCCATCGCTCCGATCTGCCAGAGTACGACGGGCTTCCGGTGGCGCCGCTGCATCTCCCCCGCCGCGGCGAGGTACCCTGGGCTCGCGAGGTCCCAGGCGATCGTTTCGACTATGACCGAGTCCACACCCGGGTCCTCCATGACCGCCTCGATCGCCTTCGTGTACACCGGCTCGAGACCGTTCAGCTCTACCGAGGGCCAGACATCCACCGGGTGCGAGGGTTTCATCCAGGCCGGGAACACCTCCTCGAGGGCGGCGATCGTCCGCTCCTCGAAGTCGGCAAGTTTCACCCCGCGGTCCGCCAGAAGGTCGGAGGTCACGATCCCCGCCCCGCCCGAGAACGTAATGACGGCCGTCCCCGCGTCCGAACCGCAGGGCGTCACCTTAGAGAAACCCCGCGCAAAATCCATCAGCTCATGCACGTCGTACACCTGCACTATGCCCGCCTGACGGAAGGCCCCCTCATATACCGCCGCCGAGCCCGAGAGGCTCGCGGTGTGGCTCATCGCCGCTCTGGCGCCCTGCTCGCTCCTTCCCGCCTTCAGCACGATTATGGGCTTGGATGTGGAGCGCGCGAGCTCCAGGAACTTCCTCCCGTCGACTATCGATTCCAGGTACATACCGATAACGCCTGTGTCCTCGTCGGCCACCAGGTATTCCAGGAGCTCCGTTTCATTGACATCACACTTGTTTCCGATAGAGCACACCTTGGCGATCCCCATACCGCCGCGCTCCAGTATCATCATAAGAAAGCCCGCCGAAAGCATTCCGCTCTGCACCACGAGGGATACATTCCCGGGCTTCATAAGCGTCATCCATTTATCCGAATACATGAACGAGAATACGTTGCGCGAGTGCCCGTCGAGAAGCCCCATGCAGTTGGGCCCCCACAGCCGTATGCCGAAACTCCGCGCGAGGCCTACCGATTCCTTCTGTAACATCCGGCCCTCCTCACCCACTTCCGAGAAACCGGCGGACTCGATGATGATCGCCTTGACACCTTTTTTCGCGCACGCACGGATGGTATCCGGAAGGGACTTCGCCGGGATGAAATATATCGCCAGGTCGAAGTCGCCCGGTATGGATTCGATATCGGGATAGCACTGTGTTCCGAGTATTTCAGCATACCTCGGATTGACGGGATACACACGCCCCCTGTATCCGGCCAGCGTGTTCCTTAAAATGTGGTAGCCGCCCTTCGCCGGGTTGTCCGTCGCGCCGATAATCGCGACGCCGTCGGGATGGAAAAAATGGTCGATCATGGAGTCCTCCGCAACAGCCTTTCCGCCTTGTCGTACTGTTTCGTTACGCGATAGAGACGCACCAGGGCCCTTCGGGCCTCGGCGCGAACCGGATCTATAGAATATGCCTTTTCAAGGGTCGCGATCGCCTCGGCCGTTTTCCCGTTTTTCTCGCGTGACAGGCCGAGATAAAGAAGCGTTTCGTAATCGTGTTTACCCGCATCGATCGCCCCGGTAAGACGCCGCTCGGCCTCGGCGAAGCGGCCGACCTGAAAAAGCGAAACACCGTGGACATACATCAGGTAGGAGTCGCCCAGCGATCCGTGGCGGGAGATTATTTCGGCGAGGTCCGCGTACTCCCCTTCCCTGAACAGTATTTCGATAACGCTTGCAACCGAAAGAAGGCCCTCGTTCTTTCGCAACGAGGAGATTACCATGCGCGCGCCTTCCGATTCGCGTCCGTTTTTTATCATGGCCAGCCCTTTCATGCGGCGCAGGTCGTAATCGGCCGGATAGAGCGTCATCATGCGATCGGCATAGCCCTCAAGATCCTCAAAGCGCTCTTCTTTTAAAAGCGCACGCGCCTTCTCTACCGATCTTTCCCGATTTTCTCCGAGGAAGCGCTGGTAATACGCGGCGAGGTACCACCGGTACAATTTCTGGCTGTTGTACAGTGAACCCGCCACAACCGCCACCAGAAGTATAACGACGATGTGCCG
>JAGODA010000424.1 GCA_017998475.1 Spirochaetota bacterium
TGAGCGAGCGAAGCAGCACCGCGAAGAACACGTCGTCGCGGTCCCTGAAGTACAGGTAGAAGGTGCGCTTGTTGTATCCGATCTCCTCGGTGATCATGTCGATGGTGGCCGCCTCGTAGCCGCGCGCAAGAAATACCTTCTCCGCGGCGTCGACAAGCTGCTCCTGCCGCATGGCCTTTTTTTTCTCGCGGCGCTCGGCGCTCCTGGCCGCCGCCTCGTCCGTTCGTTTCATCCCGTTCTCCTCGTTCACTTCGTGCTTCCACGCGAGTGAAAGCCCTTTCCGGCCGCCTGTCAACAACTAAAGGCCAAGGTGAAAATTATTCATTACAATGAATTATTTTTACTTGACTGAATTATTACAATGGGGCTGTATGTAATTATTACATCATAATGTATTATTTACATTAATATGAATAATTATTAGCGCCATGTCGGGAATGCGGTGGACCGGGGCGCGGAGAATTGAACGGAGGCAGGCATGAGCGTACGCGAAGAGGCGTTGTGGAAGATGGTTGAGCGATGGGCCGGGATCGACCCCGCGTTTACCGCCCTGAGGGGAGACGGACCGGTCGTGACGTACGGGGAGCTGGACGCCAAAACTGACGCCCTGGCGCGCAACCTGCTGGCGCTGGGCGTGCGGAAAGGGGACGCGATAGTGACCATGCTTCCCTGTTCCGCGGAGTACATCATGACCCTGCTCGCCGCGGACAAGATCGGCGCAATCGTGGTGCCGATGGACATAAAATACCGGAAGGCCGACCTGGAGCGTTTCATCGCGCACATCGAACCGGCCGCCGTGATTTCCGTCTCGCGCTCGAACGACCGCGACCTCACCGCCGTGTGGCGCGAGGTCGACTCCGCGCGCGCGGGCGCGGACGGAACGCGCTACATCTTTACCGGCGATTCGGAATTCGGCTACAACTTCGCGCCGCTTCTCTCCGGCACGGAACGCGAGGAGGGGGCGCTTGCCGCGGCGAAGGCGGACCAGGACATGGACGACGGCCTGCTCGTCGTCTTTACGGGCGGGACCACCGGCGTTCCCAAGGCGGCGCTTCTTTCACGGCGAAACGTGGCGACCATGGCCGCGGTGGAGGCCGGCATACTGGCCACGCACGTGGACGGGCGGATCACGACGATCGCCTCGCTTCCGCCCAGCCATGTGGGCGGCACGGTCGAGATGATCGGCATGGCGCTGGCGGGCGGCTACGAGATCATCGTCCACGACTCGTGGAGCCCCCAGCGCACGCTGGAGGCCGTGCAGGCCGAGCGCATCCAGTGGATCGGCGGCGTGCCCACCATGTTCGCCATCACGCTCCTCATGCCCGACATCGAGCGCTACGACCTCTCGTCGCTGAAGGTCGCCATCCTCTCCGGCGAGAAGGTGGAGCTGGAGCTCATCCGGGCCATCAAGCGGAAGATATGCCCGAACGTCGTGATCGGTTACGGCAGCACCGAGGCCGGGTCCGAGGTGACCTTCACCCTTCCGGGCGACGACGAGCGGGCGATCGCCGACGGCTACGTGGGAAGGCCTCTTCCGGGGGCGGATATCCGCGTCGTCGACCCGGAGGGCCGCGCGCTCCCCGCCGGCGAGAAGGGCGAGGTCGTGGTGGCCGGGCCGTACACCATACGGGGCTACTATAAGATGCCGGATGAGGACGCCGCCGGCTTCACAGCGGACGGCTATTGCAAGACCGGCGACCTGGGGTACCTGGACGCGGAGGGCGGGCTGTACATCAAGGGGCGCATCAAGCACATCATCCGCGTGGGGAGCTACACGGTGCTTCCCTCGGAGGTGGAGGACGTGCTGCTCAAAAGCGGCCTGGCGGGAATGGCAGCCGCGATCGGCGTTCCGGATCCGGTGTACGGGGAGGTGGTGTGGGCCGTGGTGAGCCCCTTTCCGGGCGTGGCGCCGGACCCGGATGCGCTCCTGCGGCTCTGCGGGGAGGAGCTCGCCGGTTTCAAGGTCCCCCGCCGCGTACTGGTGTGGGACGAGCTTCCCATCACCCGCATCGGTAAGGTGCACCGGGTCGAGGTGCAGAACAGGGTCCGCGAGATGATCGCGGCCGGAAAACTTTGAACGATACGGAGGCGCGAAATGGATGTACCCGTACTCTATGAAACGAACGACGGCGTGGGCGTCATCACGCTCAACAATCCCGAGAAATCGAACCCGCTCTCGCTCGAGGTGCTCAGGGGGCTTGTCGACGCCTTCCGCGAGAGCGCGGCCGGAGGCGACGTGTGCGTCATCTACCGGGCCGAGGGGAAAAACTTCACCTTCGGCGCCGACCTCAAGCACGGTTACCGGCTTATCACCGATCCGGAGCTTAAAAACGAGGCCGTCGCCGACCTGTGGACCTGGCAGGAGCTCACCACGGCAATGCTCGATCACCCCGGCGTCATCATCGTCGGCTACCACGGCTGGATAGTCGGCGGGGGGTTCGAGCACACGCTCGCGGCCGACCTGCGCGTGGCCGCCGACGACACGAAGATCATGATGCCCGAGCTCGACCTGGGCATCTTCTACTCCAACGCCTCGACGATGATACTTCCGCGCATAGTGGGCGAGGGGAGGGCCCGGGAGCTCATGCTTCTCGGCGAGGTGGTGAAGGCCCAGGCGGCGCTCGAGATGGGCCTGGTGTGCCGGGTGTGCCCGCGCGAAGAGCTTGATTCCGTTATGCGCGAGTACGCCGGAAAGCTCGCGTCGAAGGACCGTTACGCGCTTCGCACCGCCAAGCGCGTGCTCAACGCCGCGCGCC
>JAGODA010000067.1 GCA_017998475.1 Spirochaetota bacterium
TTCCATGAGAAAGTTTTACGCGGTACTTGCGGTGCTCGCCTTCGTGTTCGCCTTCGCGTTCGGCGCGCAGGCCCAGACCATGACAACGGATATCGTGTTTTTGAAGGTTGGGTATATTCCGGTTTCATTGGCTAGTTACGATATCTCCGGCCAGGATGATCTTGAGTCGAGCGGGCTGGCCATCCAGGGAGAGTATAATCTCAACTTCGACAAGGTCTGGCTCGGACTTGGGCTCGAATATCAGAGATTGAAATCCGAATTCGATAGCGGAACCGGTCATTTCAACCAGTTCATCCAGCCCATGGCTTCGGTAAAATTTGCGGCTCTTGGCGGCCTGTATGTTGGAGCCGGGCTATCGGGAAAATATCTCATCGCAACCGAAAAGGTCGGAGGGGCCGGCGGTTATGAGTGGGAAAAGAAAATCGACCTTTGGGCGAACGGCATACTGGGCTACTACACCCCGATCGGCGAAGGTATATTCCTCGACCTCGAAGGCCGCTTCGGTTATAATCTTACCAAGAATCAGTTCTCAAAAATTAAAGATGATCCCGCGGACTATGATATCGATTCAAACTACGACATCGCATTTTACGTAGGTATCGGTTTCCGCGCATCCGCGTCCGATTACTAAAGCTCACGCATTATCCGCCGCATACAACCCCCGCCCATGGCGGGGGTTTTTAAATGCCCTCAGCCTGTGGCAGCCCACCTTTAATAATGGGGAGCCTCCATTCAAAGTGCCTTACAAGGTACTAAATCCAATAGTTCGGAAGCCCAACCAACTCATCCCCCCGGCCCCCTTCTCTTCGGGGAAGAGAAGGGGGAGTTCAGACATCAGGCTTTCTGGAGATATTCGACAACTGGCCCGCGATGGCCGGTTCCTTCTGGAGACGATTCCGGATGTGATCCTGCAGCGCCTTATGGATCATGACGCGACACCCCCTCTCTTTCGTTTAAAGAGAGGGGGCTGGGGGGGTGAGTTCGAAAAGCTCCCGGCCGAAAACCGGAAGCCCATCCAACAGGAGCCTCCTTTATCAAAGGTGTGCGACGTACACGATGTGCTAATGCCGGCGTTGCGACAGGACGTCGCGTCTTCAGCCGGCCGCCGGAGGCGGGAGGATTCCAAAGCCCGTAAGCGCGCAAGCATTTGCGCGCTTACGGGCGCCAATAAAAAACCCGCTCTCTCGAGCGGGTTTTTACGGTTGCGGTATTCCCTATGGAATCGTCCATGTCTCTGTATCAGCCCCCGAGAAGCTGGAGGACCGTTCTCGTCTTCATGTTGGCCTGGGCCAGCATCGCAGTACCACTCTGAACCAGTATCTGGTCCTTCGTGAAGTTTACCAGAGTTTCCGCCATGTCCGCGTCGCGTATGCGGCTTTCGGACGCCTGGATGTTCTCATAGGCATTCATGAGACCCTTAGAGGCGTACTCCATTCTGTTATAGTAAGCGCCAAGGTCCGCTCTCTGTTTCGCGATCTTCTGCAGCGCGTCGTCCACGATGCCGATGGTGCGGTTCGAGTTGTCGGCGGTGCTGAGGTTCGCGAGGAACTTGCCGGTCTTTTCCTTGAGGTTGAGTCCCAGGGACGTCATGGTCCCTATATAGACCCTCTCGCGCTGATGCATGTTGGCCCCCATGTGGAACCACATGCTCGCCTTCGGATTGGTCCGCGAGAACTCGCCGAGGAGGAGCTTGAATTTGTTGAACTCCGCCTGCGACGCGATGCGGTCGACCTCGTCGATCAGCGCCGAAACCTCGACCTGGATCAGCTGACGGTCTTCCTGGGTGTAGATGCCGTTGGATGACTGAACCGCGAGCACCCTGATCCTCTGGAGGATCGAAGCGGTCTGGTCCAGGTAGCCTTCAGTGGTCTGCACGAAGGACATGCCGTCCTCGGTGTTGCGCTCGGCCTGACGAAGTCCCATGATCTGGGTCCTCATCTTTTCGGAAACCGCAAGACCCGACGCGTCGTCGCCGGACTTGTTGATGCGCATGCCGGAAGAGAGTTTTTCCATCGAAGCGTTCACGTCCCAGTGCTTGAACTTCAGCACCCTGTTCGCGTTGATGGCGCTCATGTTGTGATTGATAATCATACGTCACACTCCTTTGTTTGATGTATGCCCGATCTCCCTATCGGGCAGTAAGGCCGGGTTGCACTAAATAGTCAGGGAATACCTTCTATTCACTGCAACCATCCATTCCTCGGCAAAGGAAAGGATGCCTGCAGCGATTGTCCCTTCAGTTTTCAAAGAACCGCTCCTCTCCGCCGGGCCGTCCCGACGGAGGGAGGCGCGCTTCAGTTATCTCAAGAGCTGCAATACGCCCTGCGGCTTGGCGTTGGCGTGCGCCAGCATCGCCGTACCGCTTTGAACCAGTATCTGGTTCTTGGTGAAATCGACCGTCACTTCGGCCATGTCGGCGTCGCGTATGCGGCTTTCCGACGCCTGGATGTTCTCATACGCGTTCATGAGTCCCTTCGCCGCGTGTTCCATGCGGTTGTAGTAGGCCCCCAGGTCCGCTCGCTGTTTCGCGATGACGTGCAGCGCCTGGTCGAACACGCCGATGTTGCGGTTCGCCATCTCGGGCGTCGACAGCGTAACCGGATCGCCCAGCATGTCTTTAAGGTTCAGGGCGCGCGCGGTCATCGTCTGGATGTAGATGCGCTCCCGCTGGTGCATGTTGGGCCCCATGTGGAACCACATGGACATCGACCGGCTGAGCCGGGCGAAATCGCCCTGAAGCAGGTTCATCTTGTTGAACTCGGCCTGCGAGGCGATGCGGTCTACCTCATCGACAAGCTGCGAGACCTCTACCTGAATGAGCTGGCGGTCGTCCGGCGTATAGATGCCGTTGGACGACTGCACGGCCAGTACGCGCATGCGCTGGATGATCTCGGTGAGCTGCTGCAGGTAGCCTTCGGTGGTCTGAATGAGCGACATGCCGTCCTCGGTGTTTCGTTCGGCCTGCCGGAGTCCCATCACCTGGGTTCTCATTTTTTCCGATACGGCCAGACCCGAGGCGTCGTCGCCGGCGCGGTTAATCCGCATGCCGGAGGACAGGGCTTCCATGTTCTTGTCGACATTCCAGTGCTGGAATTTCAAGACCCTGTGCGAATTGATAGCGGACAGATTATGATTGATAATCATTCGATTCCTCCATGAATCATCGTGCGTCGAGGCGGCCTCCTTGCCGCTTCATACCGGGTGATATCCCCGTACGATACTATCTTCGGAATCGATTAGGACTTAATTAAAGGCGATTTAGGCCATTTATATGCCATTTAAGACAATTATATCGAAATATGAACTATTATTATATCGATTCATCCTTGTATCATTTATTTTTGCATATTTTCCCTTAATCTTTATTTCGGCAGACCGATTTTTCACATGAGCACTTTTATTTTTTCACGCTCATCCTCGCCATTCCCGGTCTCGCGTACCCCGTAAAAAAGTATTGCTAAATTATTACGAAAAGTATGCCCTGATGTGATAGACTTTTACGGTCGCGCCGAATCGTTTCGGATCCGGGGCGGCGGCTCCGTTCTCAAACAATTGATTTTATCCGTTTCTCCTCATGCCGTTCTGTTATATATACACGGGTGGAATTCGGCGGGAAATTAATCGTGCGGGGGACCATACTCTCGATAACTGAATTTACCGGACGGTGATCATGCTTCCGATCTTCAGGCGCTATACTGCGGGCATCCGGCAGAGAATACTCATTTACATCCTCATCACATCGCTTATACCCCTTCTCGTTTCCATTGTACTCCTGTATCTCATCGCCAGGGAATCGATTCTGGACATGGCGGGCAATGCCATGTCAAACTCCATCCATAATATAAGGCGGTTCTGCGAGGTGCAGAGCGAGCAGATCGACGGCCCGCTGGAGAAGGAGATCGACCGTTCATTCGCCGTCGCGCGGAGAATATTCGCCGCGTACAACCGGGTATCCTTCACCGGGGAAACGGAGAAGGTGGAAGTGCTGAACCAGGACACACAGGAGAAGGATTCCGTCGATCTTCCCGTTATGGCGTCCGGCGCGACGCGGCTTGGGAAAAATTACGGACTGATCGACGAAATCGTGGCCGGGATAGGCACTCCCGGCGCGACGGCCACCATATTCCAGCTGCACGGCGAGCGTCTCGTGCGAATCGCGACGAACGTACGCTCCACCGGCGGCGAACGCGCGATCCTGACATACATACCGAAAGACTCGCTCGTGTACCGCACCATAGTGGAAGGCAGGGCGTATCGAGGCCGGGCCATCGTACTCGACAGGTGGAACATCACCCACTATGAACCCGTACGCGACACGAGCGGGAAGGTGGCGGGCGCGCTCTATGTCGGAATTCCGGCGCCGAAATCCGCGGTCTTCGAAATGATCTCCGAGACGCGCATAGGCGAGACGGGGTATATTTTCGTTCTCAATTCCCAGGGACAGCTGATAGCCCACCCCGAACTCCGCGGGAGGAATATCCGCGACCGAAGGGATACCGTGACCGGGCACCATTTCATCCGGGAGATACTCCAGATGAAGGAGGGATCGCTCTCCTACAACTGGGACGAGAAGGGGCGGACCGTTCGCAAGATCGCGTTCTTCACCTACTTCCCGAAATGGGACTGGATAATCACCGCCACCGCCGAACACCAGGACGTTCTCGGAGCGCTCAACACCCTGCTCGTCATCATGACGTTTCTCCTGGCCGGATTCGTGGTTCTCATCGTAATAGCGAGCAGAACGCTCGCCTCGCGCATTTCGCGGCCGCTCCGCGATATAATCGACACGACCGTGCGAATATCGAACGGCGACCTCGACACCTTCATACCGCAGCCCCATTACGTGAAGTGCGCGGAGGAAAAAAACTGCGACCGGGACGGCTGCCCCGCGCATTCATCCCGCAACCGGGCGTGCTGGCGCATAGAGGGCACCCTGTGCGCAAACGGCGAGGCCGTGGAGCAGTCTCGCAAGCTCGAGACCTGCCGGGAGTGTGTCGTATACCGCAAGGCCGTGCGCAATGAATTCGACGAGCTGGTCGAGGCGATCAACAACATGGTGATCACGCTTCGCGGCATCATCTCCCAGATCAAGGAGATGACGGACAGACTGAACCGCGACGCCGAATCGCTCGCCGATGTGAGCCGCAGGATGGAAGAGGAATCGCAGAACCAGGCCGCCTCCATTGAGGAAACCACCTCCGCGCACGAGGAGCTCATCGCCACCATCGAAAACGTGGCCGCGGCGGCGGACAGTCAGGCCGAAAGGGTTTCCCGCACCACGGCCGCTATGGAACAGGTCGCCGTCGAGATGCACGCCATCGGCCGGAACTCCCGCGACGTGACCGACCGCGGCCGGGAGACCGTGCGCGAAGCTCACGCCTCGGGAGAGATGCTCCAGAACACGATCAACAGCATCAACAAGATATCGGAGAGCTCGCGCCGTATCGGCGATATCGTCCGCATGATCAACGACGTTTCGGACCAGATCAACCTCCTCTCCCTCAACGCGTCGATAGAGGCAGCGCGGGCCGGCGAATACGGGCGCGGATTCGCGGTCGTGGCCGAGGAGATCTCGAAGCTCGCCGACACCACCGCGAGCAACACCAGGGAGATCGAGGGGCTTATTCGCGAGGTCCGTTCCGACATCGACACCGGGGCCCCCCTGATACATCAGACCGCTTCTGTCATCACCGGCATGATAGGCAATATCGAGGAGGCGGCCCGGCTGATCGGCGCGATAGCCGAGAAGGCCCAGCGCCAGATAGAGGACAGCGATACGGTGAAAAGCGAGGTGCAGGAGGTCAACCTCATGGCCGGCCAGATCGCCCTGGCCACCGGCGAGCAGAAAGTGACCAGTACCGAGATACTCAAGGCGGTGGCCCGCATAAACGAGTCCATACAGGAGATCGCCTCCTCGTCAATTCTCATCACCGAGTCGGCCGGGTCCGTACGGGACCAGTCCGAACGGCTTAAAGCCATCGCGGGGCTCTTTAAGGCCTGATATTACAACAAAATGTCCATATTCGGCCATATTTGTCCATATTTTTGGAAAGAACTTGACACGATTCTTCCGAAAGGTATAGTAGCGACGTCAAATCCGCGGCTACCGCAGTTACCCACAGGAGAAGTATGGGCCTAAATCCGTTCCGGGATTCCAATCTCAACGACCTCCAGGAGGACCTCAGAGGGTTCTTCAGCGACCGTTTCGGCGAACTCGCCGAAAAAGCGAGGCTGAAATGGGATCTTTTTGTAAAAAAGGGACGGGAGCGGGTCACCATCATGTTCATCCCGCATTCGGCCAAGAAAATTGCGAATTTCCACCTTTCCCTTTTCGCCATTTTCTCGATCGTGGGCGCGATCGTCGCCGTCATCGTCGTTACCTCGATCGTCATTGTCAACCACACGTCGACGATCAAGGAAATATCAAAACTCAAGATGTACGGTTCCTACTCGAAGATACAGATAACCCGCTACAAAGAGGAAATAAACCGGCTGTACGATATCTTCCAGAAGTTCAAACCGGAGATTACCTATCTGTATTCGCTCACCCCGGGGAACAACGTCGATTCACTGTGGGCCAAGGGCGGAAACCCGAATCCCGATCCGCAGGCCGAGGCCGAACCGGGCGATAAAGACTCGCCGACCATCGAGGTGCTCAACATCGAGGAAATGGAGCGCGAGCTGCGCACCACCAAGGAAGTGCTCGAGAAGATCAAGGTCTTTCTGGAGGCGCGACGCAAAATCATCGAGAACACCCCCTCTGTCTGGCCGGTCGACGGCTACGTGGTTTCACGTTTCGGTGACCGCACCTCACCCTACACCTTCAAAAAGGAATATCATCAGGGTATTGATATCGCCTCCTTCCCCGGCGCGGAGATCCGCGCGACGGCCCCCGGCAAGGTGGAGAACATCTGGTGGGATCCCGTCACGGGGCTTTCGGTCGCGGTTTCCCACAAGTACGGCTTCGTTACCGTGTATTCTCACTGCCAGAGGGTGTCGGCCGGCATCGACCAGAAGGTGGGCAAGGGCGAGGTAATCGCCTACGTCGGGCGGACCGGCAAAGCCACGCGGCCCGTGTGTTTCTACCAGATAAAGATAGGGACCGACTTCGTGGATCCGGCCCCCTATCTCAACAAGATCGTCCAGTAACGTCCGTCCAGCTTACAGATCCTCTTCACTGCGTTTGCTGATGAGCATCTCGTCGGAGATCTCCTCGATCTTCTCGCCGATCTGCACCGCCACGCGGCTTCCCACCACGCCGGGTCTGCACTTGAATTTTTTCCGTCCCCCGATGCGCAGCGCCATGTCGGAGCTGATCTTGGTGTCGGTGAGCTTGACGACGTCCCCCACCCTGAGATCGAGCACCTCCTGCATGGTTATCTCGACCTCTCCTATTTCCGCGATGATCGGAAGCTCAACGGTCTCCAGGCGGCTCTGGATGATGGACATGTTCTCGTCGGTCGCCCCCTTGCGGATGCTCGAGTACCAGTACTGCGCCGAGAGCTTGGAGATGACGGGCTCGATGGTGATGTAGGGTATACACAGGTTCGTCATTCCCTCGACCTCGCCCACCTTCGTCTCGAGGGTGATGAGCACCACCATGTCGTTGGGGGGCACGATCTGGGCAAACTGCGGATTCGTCTCGATGTTGCCCAGGCGCGGCCTGAGGTCGATGACGTTCGACCATGCCTCGCGCAGGTTCCCCAGGATGCGGACGATGATTCCCTCCATCACCGAGAGCTCGATGTCGGTGAGTTCGCGGCTTATCTTCGCCGATTCGCCCATTCCGCCGAAGAGTTTGTCGATGATGGTAAAGGTGATCGAGGGGTCGATCTCGAGCACCGCCGATCCCTTCAGAGGGTCCATGTTGATCACGGCCAGGGTGGTCGGGTTCGGTATGGAGCGGATGAACTCTTCGTAAGTGAGCTGGTCCACCGAAGCCACGTGCACGCTCACCAGCGCGCGAAGCTGGGCGGAGAGCGCGGTGGTGGTAAGACGCGCGAATGTTTCGTGCATCATCTGCAGCGTGCGGATCTGGTCTTTCGAAAACTTGTCCGGGCGACGGAAATCGTAAATCTTGACCTTCCGCTGCTCCTTCGCCGCGCTGTAGTCCGTCGTATCCACCTCGCCGGTGGATATCGCGGTCAACAGGGCATCAATTTCGTCCTGGGAGAGTATCTCGGTCATTATCGTTCACCCTTTACCACGGTCGCTTCGAGATCTATTATGAGCCAGTTGCTTCCGGTCTTTTCAAGCGTGTACCGGTACCTGTACCGGAACGGCAGCCTGGGCCCGTACCGGTTTACGATCACATCGACGTAGGCGATGTTCTTTCCCGGCAGGAATATCTCGTCGGTGACCGAGAAATCCTTAATATAATCGTCCCTGCGACGCGCTAAAAATTTAGCGAAATCGTCGAGTATTTTCAATTTTTCGATCTCATCGGCCGCGTTGTAGGGGCGCAGAAAATCGGGGAAGGCGGCTATAAAGCTTTCGGCCTTTATGTACTTGTAGAGCCTGTCCCAGGCTCCGGTTTTTTCGGCGGTGAGAGCGAGAAGCACCACCTCCGACGGCGACACCCCACGCTCCTGGCGTACAACGCCGCTCTTCTTCACCATGCCCGGGGCGCGGACGATCTTGAACGAGAGCACGTTCGAGCTGGGAATCGCCGCCGGGTTCCGCATGTCGGGCAGGAAGAAGCCGCGCACGCGATACTCCGAGCCGGCTTTCAACTCATACAGGTTTCGCAGGTTCACCGTGTGCGTCAGCGTCTCGTTGGGCAGGAGCTCCACGGCGCGGGGATACACATCGCGCACAACCTCCTCGACCCTCCTGTTCATGAGCCGGTAGGGGACGGTGATCGCGGCCTCCCGGCCCTGCGCGTCGTAGACCACGGGCTGATAGGTGGTGTAGGACACGTCGTACGACACGAAATGCTCCTTCCTTTCGGAGGTGTTCTTTACGATAAGATTGAGCACCACCGGCTCGTCCTCGGCGAAGGTGGCACGGTCCATGTGAACCACGAGGACAAACGGTGATTCCGCCTCTCCGGGCATGCGTGCGAGGCCCTCGGCGTGTAAGCCCGTTACAACCAGCCCGACCAGCGCCGCCAGCGCCGCGATCATTTTCCCACGCGTACGGTGATACAGGAGCTTACGCACAGCGGTAACCTTTCCTGAAAGTTTTCTCTTTATAATATCGGCCCGTACTTTCTCGCGCAATATCAAAATATCCGGTAAAAACCTACCTGGGAAGCAGCTTCGCCAGGTACTCGCGGACCTTCGCGCTCTTCGGCTGCCGGTCCTCGGTGAAGAGCCCGTTTTTTTCCTGGAAGGTGTCCGCGAACTGTGTATAGCAGAGCCCCTGGATGGCCGGGAAACGGGCGATAATCTCGATGTGCTTCTTCAGAAAATCGTCGAGCGGCATCTCCTCATGACGGTACATGCCGAAGCCGTAGCCCCCGAATTCGCTGACCAACAGCGGGCTTGCGGTCTCCCCGTATCCTCGGAGAAAGGGCGTCTGAGCGTTCTCCTTCCCGAGGATCATCCGGATAAAGTTGTACCAGAGCGGCGCCTCGCGGACCCCCCTGGAAAGAAGCGCGTAGAATTCCTCCGTTTCCTCCAGCGTCGGGATATAATGATGGATGTCGGTGACATCGGTTTTAAGGTGATGAAATCCACTGTTATCGATGATGAGATACCCGGGATAGCCTCTCTTGCAGCGATCGAAGAGGCCTATAACCTCGTTACGCGCTTTTTTTGACCAGAAGGCGTTGTATATCCCCCAGCTCTCGTTGTACAGCACGAGCGTTATGACCGATGGATGGAGCGAGTCACGCCGCATCACTCCCGCCAGCTCATCCTCGAACCTCCGCATATTCCCCGCCGAGGGTCGGTAATAGGACGGCATCTCCTCCCACACAAGGAACCCGAGCAGATCTGCCCAGTAAAGGAAGGCCGGGTGCTCGACCTTCTGGTGCATCCTGCAGCCGTTGAAGCCCGCCTTCTTCATGAGCTCGATGTCCTTCCGAAACCGGTCCGGGGTCTCGGGCGTGTAGTGGCCTTCGCCGTAGTATCCCTGGTTAAGCAGGAGCTTCTGATAGAGTTTCTTCCTGTTCAGTTTGATAGTACCGGACTCCACGCCGATCTGGCGGCTGCCGTAGAGCAGATGGAGGGTATCTACATCCTTCTTGCTCTGCCTGAGCGCGATCTCCACCGGATGCATGCCGGGCCAGTCGACGCTCCATTTGCTGAAGAGTTTTTCCGGTACGGCGATCTCCACGTGCGCGCGGCCCATCGCGTCGAGCGCCACAAACTCGCGAAACTCCCGGAGCGGGGTCTTCAGCACCCCGCGCCCTCCGTCGTACACCTGGGAGGCGTAGACGCGCAGGCATGCCTCGACATTGCCGGGATGGCTCCCGCCCGCGGAGCGAACGTCGAATGCGAACACCGCACCCCCGCCGTCGTCGCGCCGGCAGCGCACGCCGCTGCAGTACACCCTGCTTAGCGGTTCTATCCAGACGGGCTGCCAAATGCCGGTGCACCCGGGATACCACACCATGAACGGCTTTTTTAAAAAGGTCTGCTTGCCCCGGACCTGGCTCATCGAGCGGGAGTCCTCGACAAGGACCGTGAGGACGTTTTCCTCCTCGAATTTTTCAACCTCGAACTCGAAGGGCGTATAACCGCCCTCGTGCTCGCCCAGAAAAGCGCCGTTCAGCCAGACCGAGGCCCGGTAATCGACCGCGCCGAACTTGAGGACCCCCGCGACCAGGTCGGACGGTCTCCTGAAATAACGATAATACCAGAACGCCCTGTGCGATGAGATCGCCTCGGGCGTCAGGCCGTGCCGTGCCAGGGTCCGCTGGTTTATATCGGATTCCAGAGGGAAAGGCACGCGTACGCGGTGGAAGGGCGCGTCATCGGCCAGGGCGCTTGCGCCGCCACGCAGCGCGCGCAGGCCGAAGTCCCTGTTCTGCCAGCCCCGGAGTCGACCCATTGCCTTAGGGTCGGGGCACAGGAGCCATTCCCCGTCAAGGGAAAAGCTCGGGGATCGAACGAGGTCGGGCCGGGGGAAGTGCCCCCGCTCGCCGATTTTCATCGCATTGCCAAGCTTCAGTCGTGCAGGCTCCATGTTCATCTCTCCCTCTGTGGAATGAAAAATCCGTTTACAACGGAAACGTTTTCGTGACGTGTTACCGTTTCGCGCAGCCGCCGCTCGAGCCGCGCGAAGTCTTCTGGCTCCGATCGGGCCCGGTTTGTATACGAAGCGTCCCCCCGCCGCAGGAGTTCGTAGCGGACGCCGTCGCGGGTCGGCATATAGATGAGTTTATGGGTCTCGTCGAAAACCGCGCGGTGCTTGGCGATCGTTATCAGATCGCGGTATTCGTCCTTCAGCACCACGTCCATCTCGGGCTCTTCCAGGCCGCAGAGCACGCTTACGTCCGGGTAGAGGATACGCATGCGCTGGAAGAACTGCCCCCCTTCCGCGACGAACCATATGCCCGTCTCCGCATAGGCCGTTCGCGGGATTCGGACGGTCTTTCCCTCGAGCGCGCGCCGGTACGAGACCCCGGCCATGCCGGCGGCGCCGTCGAGGCCCATAACGTCGAGCAGTGTCGGCGCGAAGTCGATCTGCTGGACCACGCCGTCGTACCGGGAAACGCGGACCCGCGGCGCGTATCCGTCGTGGAACTTCACTATCATGGGGACGTGCGTAGCGTACTCTCCGCGGAAATGCTCGCCATGCCCCAGGTCCAGTCCGTGGTCGTACAGGTTTTCGCCGTGGTCGGCGGTAAACACGACGATGCTGTTATCGTAAAGCCCCCGGCGCTTCAGGTGCGCGATCACCTCGCCGACGGCGTCGTCCACCGCCGAACAGGCCCCGTCGAAGAGCGCCTCGATCTGCCGCCGGTCTTCCGTCGTTATCAGGGTCTCGCGCAGGGGGTTGTTAATTTTCAGATAGCGGTACTCACCGCGATAACCGGGATCGGTGTATTTTGCGTAGTAGGGATACGGCGCGGCGTAGGGAAAATGGGTCGCCGAAAAGAATACCGTCAGGAAAAAACGCTTCTTCCCCGCAAGGGCGTCGATCTCCGACTTGATGTCGGCCACGAGAAACGACGGGTCCGAATTCTGCGCGAAGGCGCGCGTCTCCGGGAACAGATACCTGCCCGCAGCGTTCTGTAAAAAGGGAAGCAGCAGGAAATGAACTTCCAGCCCGCGCTGGCGGATAAGCGTGGTAAAATTGAATCGCGGAGCGCGAAGGCGGTCGAAGCAGTCCATACGAGAAAAAATGTCCCCGGCGTAGTCCGCGACGGCGGAGCGCACGTATCCGTTTTTTTTCAACACCTCGGGGAGAGCGGGTCGCGCGGACGCGAGCTCGGCGCGCGAGGGGAACATGTGGCGGATGCCGTGCTGGGCCGGGTAGCGTCCCGACAGCAGACAGTACCACGACGGGAATGTGCGCGGAAGCTGGATGTGAAAATCGTCCAGGCTCGTCCCTTGTGCCGCCAGCGCGTCTATGTTC
>JAGODA010000425.1 GCA_017998475.1 Spirochaetota bacterium
GAGGAGCTCGCCTCTCCGATGCTCGCCGACCCGATCCATCTGCTGGACGTATGCCCGCGGACCGACGGCGCCTGCGCCGTGATAATGGCGAGCGAGGACAGCGCCGAGAAGATATGCAAAACCCCCGACTGGATATGGGGAACCGGCAACCGCCATTCGTACGCCTATCTCGGCGATGCGGATTACGGCAGGCTGACGAGTATGAAGAGGACCGCCTCGGAAATCTTCAAGAAAGCCGGCATAAAGGAGCCGAGAAAACAGATCAACGTTATCGAACTCTACCAGCCGTATTCCTTTGCGGGCATAATATGGATCGAGGACATGGGGATCGTCGAGCCCGGCAAGGGCGCGGAGTTCATATGGAGCGGCGCGACCGACATGGGAGGAGAGCTTCCCGTCAATCCCTCGGGAGGCGTTATCTCGTGCAATCCAATAGGCGCGACGGGACTGATCCGCTGCGCGGAGGCCGCCATGCAGGTGATGGGAAGGGCCGAGGGGCGACAGGTCCCGGATGTCAATTTCGCCGTGAGCACCGGCTTCGGCGGATGCTGGTGGACGGACATGATCCTTCACGGGAAGAAAAAACCAAACTGACTGGGGGGCTGAAATGGCAGAAAAGGAATACATCGTCATCGAATCCGGCGAGGCCGCGCAGCCCTTCGACTACGCTGTGGGTATGCACGGGTCGAAATTCTTCGCCGAACTGCGGGACAATAAAAAGCTGCTTGGGGTGCGATGCCCGAAGTGCAAAAAGGTCTATGTTCCGCCCCGGGGCGTCTGCGGCCCGTGCTTCGAAGAGTTGAATGAATTCGTCGAGCTCGGCCCCCGCGGGGTGATCGGGACCTATACCATCCTGCGCTTCGCCTTTATCGATCCGGAGACGGGACATCAGAAACCGGTGCCATACGGCTACGGATTCATCAAACTGGATGGAGCGGATACGCTCTTCCAGCACTATATCGATATCGAAGACGAGAAAAAGATCAAGGTGGGCGCGAGGGTCGAGGCGGTGTTCGCGGACGAGCGCAAGGGAACGATCCGGGATATCCTGTATTTCAGGGTGATAGATTGACGGATGCGATCATGGTTAACGCGGCTGAAAGGACCCTGGTGAAGGGCGACGCGGCGTGCGCGATGGTCCTCACCGGCTCGGACAAGATACGCAGCGGGTACGGGAACGGGGACTGCCTGCTTCTGGATTTCAGGAACCGCGTATTCGCGCTCTCGGACGGGGCCGAGCGGTACGCGCGCGCCTCGCGCCTGCTTCTCGAGCGTCTGTCCGCGGCGGTAAACGAGCGCGGGGCGCCTGACGGTGCGGACGAATGGCGTGCGCTCGCCAACGGCGTGTACGCGGCTCAGCGATACCAGCACAAGGCCACGTTCAGCTGCGCGGCGCTTTCGGGACCGGCGGGAGAGAGGAAGCTTACGGTTATCCACGGCGGTGACAGCATGGTTTTCGTCATCGATCGTCATACCGGGGAAATCGTCTTTCGCACCGCGGTGAATATGGATTTCGCCGGCAGGAGTACTACCGTCGCCGCGGTAACGGCGGTGAAGCTGGGAAAGAGAGAGTGCAGAATCATACTTTGCTCAGACGGGCTTATCGATGTGGCGCGTTTCGCAGGGCACGAACTCGCGGACCTGCTTACCATAACCGCGCTCGGGGAGTCCATCGGGCGCATTCCCGGGCGCGTAAAGGCGATAATGCATGAGGCACTGGAAAAAGAGGAAAGAAAGGAATATGACGATATCAGCTTTATCGTTCTGGAGCCCGCTCTCCTGTACGATCCCGGCGACTTTCGGATCATAATGGGTGGGACCACGCCCGGTGAAGAGGACGAGTACCAGAAAAGAGTGCTTCCCGAGCGCGTATTCAACAGGTGGCTCGGCGTGGACGAGATGAACGCCCAGTCGTCGCTCATCAACTCGTGCGGGATCAGAATACTTTAAACAGAGAGGTTTTTAGCGGGACCTTTCGGCGCGGCTGAAACGCTGAAAGCCGTGACTGTCGGTTGATTGGTCATCCAGTAAAAAGCATCGGAACCGGTATGGAAGAGAAACGAATCAACGATATAAGCGTGATGCGCCGGGCGCAGCTGACCAAGGCCACCTACAAGGTCGTCAGCCGGAAGGGGTACTACAATTTTACTATAAAGGACATCGCCAAGGAGGCGGGACTCTCGGCCGGACTGGTGCATTATTACTTCAAGGACAAACAGGACCTGCTCCTGAATCTGCTCAAGGAGATGAACCAGAACATCCGCGATTATCTGAACAGGGAATTCCAGAATTGCACGACACCAATGGAGAAACTGATGGCCTATATCGACCAGGCCTTCGGGCTCGTGGAGAAGGAGAAGGAATACTTCTACGTGCTCATCGATTTCTGGACCCAGGTGAATCACAACAACAGGATGCGTCTGGCCAACATGAAGCTCTTCAAGAGTTACCGTGATGAGTGCGCCGCAATATTGCGCGAGGGGCTCGAGGCGGGCCATTTCATCGACATGGACGTGATGTACACCGCGACGGTCATAATATCGCTTATACAGGGGACCATCATACAGTTTATCATCGACAACGGGGCATTCGATTATCCGCGCTACGCCGAGAAGACGCGCGAGCAGATAGCGAAAATGATAGTGAAACAGCAATAACGGGCCCGCTGCCCGGAAAATTTCAGGAGGCGATTATGGAATTCGAATTCACCGAAGAACAGATGATGTTCAGGGAGACCATCTACAAG
>JAGODA010000426.1 GCA_017998475.1 Spirochaetota bacterium
ATCCTCGAGGGCGGCCCTCCGTTACCGTCGACGATCGGTTCCGCCAGCGCCCCCGCGAGCGCGTGGCGCGGATTGCCGTTGTGCTCGATAAACCGGGTGCCTTCATCCTGACCGGCACACTCATCCGGACAGAGCGCACCCTGTCTCACGATCTTTAAAAACTTACTGCCAGCGTCGACGCCGTATATCATTGAAACCTCGCGAAGGCCGTTCGGGGAATGGCCACCAAAATTCGTACATGTTTTATGTAAGTGTATTTTTTCGGACAAATATGTCAATAGTATTTCGAGATTATTTTCAATCTTGACACAGGCTCGCGACGAGCCTATCTTTCCGCCGGGAAGAGAACGGCGGAACCATGAACACGGCACGAAAAGTTTCCGGCAGGCATTCCTACGCCGACTATCTGCGCTGGAATGACACCCGCCGCTTCGAGCTTGTCGACGGCATCCCCTATGATGTGATGCCCGCGCCCTCCCGAAAGCACCAGGAAATTTCCATGAAGCTTTCCGTCATCATCGCCGGACATTTGCATGGCCGACGTTGCAGTGTTTACGCCGCGCCCTTCGACGTGCGCCTGGCCGACGGAAGCGAGCGCGATGAGGACATCGCCACGGTGGTACAGCCGGATATAGTGGTTGTGTGCGATCCCCGGAAGCTCGACGAGCGCGGCTGCACCGGGGCGCCTGACCTCGTCATTGAGATCGCGTCACCGGTTACCGCGTCCAGGGACATGAAGGAGAAGCTTTCGCTCTACGAGCGGCACGGGGTCAAGGAATACTGGATCGTCTTTCCGGGCGAGGGCGATTCGATGCGCCTGGTACTGGTTTTTACCGCCGGGAAAGACGGCGGATACGGCAGGCCCGGGGTCTACGCCCCCGGCGACACGCTGAAAAGTAAAACGCTCCGCGGTCTTTCGGTTTCGCTCGACGAGATATTCGGTTCCTGAACGTCGTCTTGCACGGGACGGGAACGGATTTTAAGGCCTGCAGACGGAATGTCCGATTGCGGGCGCTACCAGAGTACCGAGAGCGGATTGATCAGCCGTCCGTTGTGCCAGAGCGTGAAATGCAGGTGCGGCCCCGTCGACCATCCGGTTGAGCCCACTCTGCCGATAATGCGTCCCGGGGCGACCCTCTGTCCCGGTCGGACGTGTATAGATGAAAGATGGCCGTACAACGTGCGGTAGCCTTTCGGATGATCGATAATGACGGCCTTTCCGTAGCCCCCCATCCATCCGGTCGCCGTAACGACACCCTCGCACGACGCGCCGACCGGGGTGCCGTGAGCGGTTGCGATGTCGACGCCGTTGTGGAAGCCGTACTGCCTGAAGATGGGGTGCATCCTCCCGCCGAAGTGCGAGCTGAAGCGCCCGGCGAGCGGCGAGCGGAACATCTCGCGGAGCGCGTACTTCCGCGCCATGTCCGGAGTCATGGTATGAGTTATGGGGCGGGCCCCTTCAATGAAGACGGCCGCCGGCTTCCTTTCGCTTCGGAACAGCGCGAAGACCCAGTGCAGCGGAGAAAGATTCTGGACGGCTATCTTCGAGCGGTCAACGCCGTAAAGCTCGGCGATTTCACCGATTTCGGACCGGTCGGTGATGAAATTGAGCACCCCCACTTTCGACGGCACTATGATGCGCTGGTTGATTCTCGCCGTGAGCGTGTCCCAGTGCGGGTTGGCGCCGATGAGCGTGTCGATGTTCACCCCGTTATCGCGCGCTATCTTCCAGAAGTTGTCGCCTTTCCGGATATCGACGACTCTGAGCTCGATCTCGTCGAAACGGACCTCGCCGCTGACGAACTCGATGTAGTCATTCTCCGTGAGAAAAAGGCTGTGGATACCGGGTGGGGCCGCCGCTTCGTCCGCGGGCATTAGGTCTGAAAGGGAAAGAACGGCGATCAAGGTGACGGCCGCGCAAAGCCCGATGAGGGGGTACACGTATCTCCTCGGCATTCAGCACTCCATATCAGCACTATTGTTCGTAGAAAAGCCTGCCCCGCCGTGAACGTGGCGTTGCGCACATTCGGGGAAGGCGCGAAGCCTGTATTTTTAAAGCATACGGCGCCGCGGCCGGTCAAGGAATTTTTACATGGCGCGTAAAAAAAGAGAGTGCGGAACACTCTCTTCGCGAATAAGTTCTGTACGACCGGATTGCGTTATATTACTTTAACCGAAACGGCCCTTGGCCCTTTCTCGCCGTTTTCCACCTCGAACTCAACATTGTCTCCCTCGGCAAGCGTCTTGAATCCGTCCCCGCCGATTCCCGTGTAATGGACGAACACGTCGTTACCATTCTCCTGCTTGATGAACCCGAACCCTTTTTTGTCGTTAAACCATTTTACCACACCTTTAGGCATTGTGAAAACTCCTTACCATTAATTTGCGGCTTGACGCCTGGGGCAGAGCTCTGCATCTGAATCCGCTTCTCTGATGCTTTTCCGCGGGGGAAAACCGGAGTGTGCTGATCCTAAGCTTCTCTACCTGCTGGTAACAGTATATACTGCATTAATAGTTATAATATGTCAAATATTATTCGTTTTTTTCATTAATTTAATTCTCCAGACACCACGCCCCTCGGTCACGCGAGGCCCCCGCCGCTTTTTTCCCACCGCACGGTACCGGAATGCATGATTGAGCGGCTCACGCGCGACCGCGCTCCGCCCGCCGCCGAAGCGGCGGGAGAGGACGGACTTTATAGTTACTATTGACAAATACGCCGTCGGAAGTACCTTCATTTGGCGCG
>JAGODA010000068.1 GCA_017998475.1 Spirochaetota bacterium
CGCCTTACGCTTCCGCTCTTCAGCGGAAAGAACCTCGACGTGAGCTACATCCCCATCAACGAGACGCTCACGCCCCCGGGCAGCACCCCGCTCCCGGTCGCCGTGGTGGAGGAGCTCATCCGCCGCTCCGCGCATCGCGTCATCATCGACAAGTGCACGTGCCGCGACGCGCGGCGATGCGAGGAACACCCCGTGGAGATGGGATGCACCCTGCTGGGGGAAGGGACGCGTGAGATCGATCCGCGCATCGCCCGGCACGTATGCGTCGAAGAGGCGATAGACGACCTGCACGCCACCCTGCGCGAGGGACTCATCCCCATGACCGGCCGCGTGAAAATCGACAACTTCATCTGGGGGGTCCGCGACCGGGGGAAGCTTCTCACCGTCTGCCACTGCTGCCGCTGCTGCTGCACGATCCTCAATTCGGGGAAATACCTCCCCTCTGAGGCATCGGCCGCGCTGGTGCCGCTCCGGGGGGTACGGATCGCGGTCGACGCCTCGCTGTGCACGCGCTGCGGCTCCTGCGTCAGCGAATGTTTTATGGGAGCCATCACGATGAGAGGCGGCATTCCAGTTCACGACGAGACGCGCTGCAAGGCCTGCGGGCGCTGCGAGACGGTGTGTCCGACAGGAGCGACGCGCATGAGCGTTGACAACATCGACGCCGCGGTGGACGAGCTCCTCGGACGCATACGGAAACGCATTAATTTCGAATAGGAGGAAAGCATGCTCGATTCAAAGGCTTTCTGGCACTTTCTGATGGCGGGCGCGATCGGTCTTTATCTGCTCGTTCTCGCCGGGCTGTATCTCCTGCCGAGCACCATCCTGGCGGCGGCCGTACTCGCCGGCCTCCTGGTCCTGCATGCAAGCGAGATACCCCACGCGAAGCGAATAGCGCTGCCGAAAGGAATCAGCGCGCGTACTACGGTGATCAAGACGATGCTCTTCGGTTTTACCTGGTGGCTCCCGCTGAAAAACGGCGTTCTTGAGAAATAAGGAGGCGCGCATGATTCCGTTTCGCTACGGCCCCGGACGACGATTCGTTAAAACCGCGGTCCGGCTGTCATGGCCGATCATCGTTGCGGCGAAGCGACTGAGCGCCGTCCCGGTGTTCAGGTGGATTATCAATCCCTTTTTCGCCTACCCGCACAACGAGGTGACAGCAATCCCCATAAACGTGCCGCTCTCCCCGCCCGACAGCGTACCCCTGCCCCGGCGCCTGGTCGAGCGCGTGATACGCGAGGCGTCCGATATCTTCATTCTGGATGAATGCATTTGCCGCGGAAAGCTCGATTGCGCGAACCACCCGAAGACGATCGGCTGCATGGCGCTCGGGAAGGCCGTCGACCGCATGCATCCATCACACGGCCGCAGGGCGACGATGGAAGAGGCCTTCGCGCATGTCAAAAAGGCCGCGGAGGCGGGACTGATCGCCAACATCGCTCACGTGTGGATCGATCCGCTGGCCTTCATGCTCGCGCCGTTCAATCGCCTCATGTTCATCTGTTTCTGCGACGATTGCTGCTGCCTCTACCGGACACACATGAAGCGTCGCGGGCCGAACCTCGACCGGGCCTACCGGCGGCTTCCGGGAATTTCGATCAGGCTCGACACGGAGCTCTGCGACGGATGCGGCCTCTGCGACGAACGCTGCTTCGTGGCGGCGATACGGATGGAAAACGGAAGGCCCGCAATTGGCCACGATTGCAAGGGGTGCGGGCGATGCGTGGAGCTGTGCCCGCACGGAGCGCTCTCACTTTCCCTGGCCGATGAAGAGACGCTCGCCCGACGGTTGATCGGTCACGTCAGGTCTCTTGCCGATATAGGACCGGGCTCCGGAAGCTGACGACGAATTCCGTGCCCTCGCCGGCCCTCGAATGGATGACCAGCTCCCCGTGCAGCTGGCCGACCAGGGTCTTGACCAGCTGGAGGCCAAGCGTCGAGGGAGTTTCGGTGTCGACCGCCCCGCCGATCCCGATCCCCGTGTCCCTGACCGAAAGGGTGTAGAGCGCACCCTCGGGGTTTTCGCGTTCCATGCCGTTGAAGCGAATGACGACCTCGCCGCGCCGGCCGTCAGGGAAAGCGTGCTTGAAGCAGTTGGTAAGGAGCTCGTTTACGATAAGCCCGCAGGGGATGGCCGTGTCGATGCCGAGGAATACCTCTTCGACCTTTACATCGAGCAGCACGACACCCTGCACCCCCGAATAGGAGTGGATGAGGGAGCGCGCCAGTTTCCCGATATAGTCGGAAAAATCAACCCCCAGAAAGTTCTCCGACTTGTATATCTTTTCGTGTATCAGCGACATCGAGCGTATCCGGTTCTGGCTCTCCATCAGGATATCGCGTACGGTATCGTCGTTCATGGTCCGCATCTGGAGGTTGAGCAAACTGGAGAGTATCTGCATGTTGTTTTTTACCCGGTGATGTATCTCCTTTAACAGCAGCTCCTTTTCTCTCAGGGAGGCGGCGACGATTTCCTCGGATTTCTTTCGCCCGGTGATGTCGTTCATGAAGTTGAGGATCGCCGGACGTCCCTGCCAGGAAACGAGCATCGCGCTCACCCTCATCCAGCGCACGGAACCGTCGGAATCCAACAGCCTGAATTCGTGCTCGTTCGGGAGGTCCTCCCCCGCAATTCTCCTCAGGAACCTGTCCCTCATCACTTCGCGGTCGTCGGGATGAATGTAGTCCAGGTACGGGACATCGATGAGCTCCTCCGGCCTCCTTCCTACGAACTCGAAGGTGCGCGCGTTCGCGAACACCACGCGGAAGTCCCGTGTTATGAATATCGCCTCGGTGGCGTTTTCGATGAGCTGCCGGTACTTCTCCTCGGACTCGGCAAGGGCCTCGAGTGCCTGAAGGCCCCCGGCGCGCGCGCTGTTGATGCGCTCGGCGAGACCCGACGAGAAGAGGATCACCTGGAGCGCGGCGCCCATGTGGATGCTGTAATGCGTCAGGAAGTTGGAAGGCAGGATGGTCAATGCCCTCAGGATGGCCACCGAGGCGCCGATTACATATACGAGCCATGCCAGCAGGTAAATCCTCGCACCGGAGACCCGTTTCTTAAGTGAGACGAACACAACGGCGGTGATCACCACGATCCCCGCGATAGAGGTGTAGGTGGCGAGGCCGTCGGCTTTTCCCGGCGGTAGCGTGAGGGCAAGGAGCACATTGATCACACTTACGCCGGCGAGGGCCAGCAGCAGTCGGTCGAGGAGGGGCATGGTCGTATTAGTATTCAGGAAGGAGCGCGCGAAGAGATAGAAACTCGCCCCGAGGAGGTTCACGAACACCGACAGTGATACGTTCGCCCACCAGACGTTTGCCGGCCAGAGGTATTTGAACGACACCCCGTTGAAGGTCAGCGTATATGCCAGAAGCGTACCGACGAAGAACACATAATAGAGATAGCTTCGGTCCCTCACCGAGAAAAAGATGAGGAGGTTGTAGAGAAACATCGCGATCATGATTCCGTAAAATGCCCAGAGGACGGAGTTCTCGACCTCCTCGTGTTCGGTAAAGGATCGTATCGTCCAGAGGTAGAGCATGAGACTCAGCGTTGATGTGGTCTCCAGCCGCAGGTAGTAGCTCGCTGTACCCGGTCCCTGCCGTACGGGAAAGACGAAATTGCGATGGCGCACCGGGCGCGAGTCGAAGGGATGCATGTCACCCGTCCGGACGACCTGTGCCGATCCTCCTTGAAATGTGTAAAATTCCACATGGTCCACGAATGGCTGAGGCAGTTCGAGGAGGAGGTCGAACGCTTCAGCGGTCCGGTTGTCCAGCGTAAAGCGCGCCCAGACGGCCCCGTGCATATAACCGAAATTGGGGTGATCGGAATCGGAGGGTGAAAATCCGCAGGCGGAATTCGGCGAGGAGACTTCGTCGATGGTATACCGCCTGTCGGCGTCGATGAGGATCTCGAGGTTTCGCCCTATGGCTGCGCTATTGAAACTCTCGTCGATTACGACAGGTTCCGCGGCGAACACGCAGGCCGCTGACGTAATGATAAAAAGCGCAACCGCGCAGAACGCACCCCATGCGGCCGCCGGTATTCGCACGAACGCAATCATCCCTTTCCACCTCCTCCGCCTGTTACTGTATGCGCAATCTGGCCCGGAGTCAAGCCAAACTGCGCTCAGGAGGAAGTAATCGGCGCGAGGTGGTTGGTGGGACCGTGACCGCTCCCCAGCCTGAGCGAAGAGCGGATCGCCTCGGTGATATAGCGTTTGGCGCTCTCTACAGCACCGTGTACGCTCTCGCCGCGCGCCAGGGCGGTCGCTATGGCCGCGGAATAGGTGCATCCCGTACCGTGGGTATCGGCGGTGGCGATGCGCGGGACACTGTACGTGTGAAAATCCTTGCCATCGTAGAGAATGTCCACCGCGTCACCGGCCAGGTGGCCCCCCTTCACCACGACATTCCGGGCGCCCATCGCCCGGATCGCGCGGGCCGCCTTTTTCATGTCGTCCACCGATTCGATTGCAAAGCCGCACAACGCCGCCGCCTCGGGAACGTTCGGCGTGGCGACCAGGGCGAGCGGCAGCAGTGTGGTGATAAGGCTCTCTCGCGCCTCGTCGCGCAACAGGTGCGCGCCGCCCTTGGCCACCATCACGGGATCGACCACCAGCCGATCTATCCGATATTCCCCGATCTTGCGGACGACCGTTCTGATAATTTCCGAAGAGGAGAGCATTCCCGTCTTCGCCGCATCCGCGCCGATGTCGGAAAGCACGGAGTCGAACTGTTTCTCGATAAAGTCCACGGGGATATCGAGCACCCCCTGTACCCCGGTGGTATTCTGGGCGGTGAGCGCCGTTATGACGCTCATTCCAAAACCGCCCAGCACGGTAATCGTTTTGAGGTCGGCCTGGATTCCTGCGCCGCCGCCGGAATCCGAGCCCGCTATGGTCAGCACTCTCGCTATGCTCATCTGGATTTTCTCTCCGAATGTGGTTCGACGGCGCCGTTGCCGGGCGCTTCGCCTTCATCGTCATCCGCCAGCATCGCCGCGCCCTCGGCCGCCGGCAGTTCCTGCACCTTCCGAAGCTTGCGCTCGATGGTGCGCGATTTGCGCGCCGCATCCTCTATGGTGTTGCTCGCCTCGCGGAGCTTCTGCTGCGTCCGGTCGAGTATGTCGCCGAAGCGCCCGAACTCCATTTTTACCGCCCCGAGGAGCGCCCACACCTCGCTGGAGCGCTTCTCAATGGCGAGCGTGCGGAATCCCATCTGCAAGCTGTTGAGAAGCGCGGCGAGTGTGGTCGGCCCCGCCACCACCACGCGGTATTCGCGCTGGAGCGTTTCGGTCAATCCGCTCCTTCGTATAACCTCCGCGTAAAGGCCCTCCGTGGGAAGGTACATGATGCCGAAATCGGTCGTCTCGGGAGGGTTGAGGTACTTCTCGCGTATGTCTTTCGCCGATGACTTTATCCGCGCCTCCAGGCCTTTCGCCGCCTCCTCCGCGGCGCGGGCGTTGGCCTGCTCCTGCGCCTCGAGAAGGCGCTGATAGTCCTCCTGGGGGAATTTGGCGTCGATGGGCAGCCAGACCGTCTCGGCATCGTTGTCGCCGCGACCGGGTAGCCGTATGGCGAATTCGACCCGCTCGCGGCTGCCGCGTCTGGTGGCGACGTTCGCCTCGTACTGTTCGCCGGTGAGGATCTGTTCGAGCAGGGCCCCCAGCTGTATCTCACCCCAGGTTCCGCGGGACTTGACGTTCGTCAGCACCTTCCTGAGGTCGCCGACGTTCGACGCCAGTGCCTGCATCTCGCCGAGCCCCCGGTACACCTGCTCCAGGCGGTCGCTTACCAGCTTGAAGGACTCGCCGAGGCGCTTTTCGAGCGTGGACTGCAATTTTTCGTCCACGGTCGCGCGCATCGCCTCGAGCTTGCGCGTGTTGTCGTCCTGAAGGGCCCTCAGCCGCTCCTCCACGGTTGAGCGCATGCGCTCGAGCCTCGTTTCGTTCGAGGCGGTGAGCGTGGCCAGCTGCTGCGAAAAAGAGTCGAGCTGGTTCTTCTGTAAACCGGCTATCTCGGTCATGCGCGCGAGCAGCGAATCGCTGAAAAGCCGCAGCGTGTTCGCCCCTTCCTCGCGGCCCTGGCGGGCCACCGCCGCTGCCTCGAGCCGGGCGCGCCCCAGCTCCTCTTTCATGCCCTGCTCCGCGCGCTCCTGGCCCTTCTCGAGCGCGGACAGGCGTTGTTCGAGACCGGCAGATCCCTGCCGGTCGCCGCGTAACAGCATCACCAGAAGCATCACCACGTTGATCACGAGAAGCACGAATACGGCGATTATCAGATAAGAGGACATGCTCGCTCCTGCACAGAATTTCGATGATACTCTCTGGTATTAATACGCGCGGCACGCCATTAAAATCAACAATTTCCGACCGTGATGCAGCGCCTGCCGGAAAAAAATGGGGAAAGGGCATCAGTCGAACCAGCGCACCGGTTCCCTCACCGAAGCGGCGAGATCCGGGTTCCGCCAGCAATCGAAGCGCGCCTTGAGAATCGCCAGGCGCAGAAGCTGCTTGTTAAAGGGAAGAGAGTCCATCTTTTCCTTGCGCGCGAGCTTGCCCTGGAAACCGCGGGTAAAGCGATGAAAATCCATGGCCGCCCTGGTCGTGCTCGAGTGGGCCAGCGCCGCCACCCTGCCCGAAAGGAGCGCGCCCACGATACCGTATCCCCAGAAGGGCTCGATCATTCCCGACAGGGTCCCGGCCAGTATCTTCCCCTCCCAGAACAGTTTCGCCTCGCGCGGGAAATACCCCGTGAAGGAACGCCAGGAATCGAACTCGATCCCGCGGGATTTATGAAGCACCCGACGGAATCCGGCAAGCTCCCTTTCGCCAAGGGGCGCCCGGGAGAAGAGCAGCGCGAACATAAGCCCGTTGAGCGAGGCGGTGTAGCCGTAGTCGACGCTGTAGCGGCCCATGTGGATCGCCCCGCTCGATTCCCCCTCCGGCGTCGGCGCGGTTGCGCTGTATCCGTAAGTTCCCGCGCAGCGGACTCCCACAAGATCGTACACCTCCCTGTACAGCCCCGTGGCAATGATGCTCCCCTTTGGAGCCCTTGCCAGTTCCTCCGCTCCCAGCGTGCGGCCGAAAACGAATTGCACCTTCTCTGCGCGCGCGATATCGTACAATCGGGTATCGATGGAACTCTTCCCGGGGCCCCGCTCGACATTGTACGCACACGTATTGTTGACGTAGGGAGGAAGTGTTATCCTTCCGGAGTTATACCAGAAGGCCGGGTATTCGCGGGTGGGCACAAAGCAGTCGGAGAGGTCGATGCCGATATAGTCCCAGGTCTCACGCGGCTGCAGCGGTGTTGTGTGGATGGACGGATGCACGGCGGCAGATCCCCCTATCCGCGGCTCCCGGTCATACACCACCACCCTGTGCCCCTCGCGCGCCAGGTTGATCGCGGCGACCATTCCTGCCAGGCCGGCGCCGTATACCGCAATTTCGCCCGGCTTCTTCTTCGCGTTCCTCATCGGTTCCTCGGGACCGGACCGGCATGCGGACCGGTACATTACTTTATTCCTTTTTAAGAAAACTGTCGGGGGTCGGGATAATATAAAAATTGCATGAAGCCGATGACACCGTGTTCCCTTCGGCGTCCATCACCGGCACATCAATAATCCAGTCTCCCCTCCCTCTTCCCTCCACCGGCTTCAGCTTCGCGGCGGCATCCTCTGCGCTTATGGACAGGTCGCATATCAGGTCGGTTACCGCCGGCCTGTGATAGCGGATGGTCATGCCCTTGTTGACGGGAACGAATCGCCTGAAGTCATACGTCGCGCCGAAAAGCGCGGCGCCTGCGACCTCCATCAACATGAAATGCGTCCCGGCCCAGACGATACCGACGTGATTGAGGTGTTTTTCCCGTACCGGCACCGAAAGCCGGACGTGCCTCTCCTCGAGAATGTCGACGCGGAGACCGCTCGTCCCGATCCACGGGACCGCGTTCAGTACTATTGATTTGAGCAGTTCGAAGTCCAAAGCGCGCACCCCCGGGCGGAAATGGGCGGCGGAGTCCCCGCCCGAGACAATTATGGAATAGTGTAAACATACATAGATAACGCAAGCCTTTTTTGGAACGATATGCTCGTGGCGCGGGAAGGTGGAAGCGCACGGAAGGGATTGTCTCCCCGCGGACTCCATCGCGCACGACACCACGGCCGGCCGCACGGGCACCGGCTTTACAAGCGATACACCGCTAAAAACACCTGGGATTTTTCATATCATTACGTCGCCGCGTTATATGTGGCTGAACGACATCGCCGGGAACGCGGCGGCTTTGATACCGGGACGCGCCGGCCGCCGGGGGAGACGGGGAACGGGAGCGGTCAGAAGTCGGTGATGATTTTCCCGCCCGTGTTGGGCTTGATGATACGGCTCTGTTCGATGGGCTCGCCGACGGGCTCGCTTATGACCTTCTGTATCTGCATCATCAGGTTGAGGAAGTAGCTCTGCGTGGCGATATACTCCTTTATAAGCTGGCTCTGTGAAACCTTCTCGGTAAGCTCCTGGAAGCCTTTCTTTTCCTCGGCCTCGATGGGAGCGCCGGAGGACTCTTTGACATAGAGCTCCTCGCTGACGCGTGCGTATTCCTGCAGCAGTTTTTTTGAGGCTTCGTCCGCGTCCAACTTCACCGAGAGCTCCTCGTACCGCCGGTACAGATCGGTTCCTCGGATCATCAGTCCGAGCTCGTTCGCCTTGTTCAGGATCTCTTCCATGGGACACTTCCGGGAGCGTAGTTTCCGGCGCGCGCGGGCACCGGGTGTCATTAACCGTCGGCGCGGCGGGAATGCAAGAATTTTTTTAAGACCCTGCTACTAGGCTGACGGAGAGTGAACACCGGGGCCGCCCTGGGCAAACGCGCCTCGGAACGGACAAAAAATCCGGCCCTTTGTCGGCCGGAGCGCATGCGGCGTGGATAATAAACGGCCGCGCGCCACGAACGTGCGCGCGACCGCCGAAGGTTCTATTCAGACACCGGCCGGTGCGACGGCCAGCTCGCTGAAGGCGACCTCCTCTATCTGGAGAGCGGCGAAATCGTCGTCTTTGATCGAGTTCACCTTGCCCTCCTGCAGCGGAAGTATCTTGGTGATAAAGAAGCGCGCCGAGTGCACCTTGCCGGAGTAAAAGGCCGCCTCGCGGTTGTCGTTGATGACCGCCTTCTTCTCGTCCTCGGTGGCCGCGTTCGCCTTCTCGAAAATCTCCGAGAGTTTTTTGTGCGCAATCGAGAGTTGCCACAGGTGCATCCATCCGAGAATCGTGTCGCCGACCACTTCGAGGAACGGCGTCGCGGAAAGGAACGCCTCGGGGATCTGCATCTGCTGCATCAGCCCCATGAGGTGCTGGGCGCAGTCGACCATGTTGTCCTTGGCCTTCTTCGTAAGATCGACATATTTCTTGAGAGCCATATCGGAACCGACTTCGTTGATGGTCTTCTCCATCTGTCCGACGATGTACTTGAAGAATTCACCCTTGCCCATCGGGAGCTTGCGGCCGAGGAGGTCGATCGCCTGGATTCCGTTCGTGCCCTCGTAGAGAGAGGTGATCTTGCAGTCGCGCGCGAACTGCTCCACGGGATAGTCGCCGCAGAAGCCGTAGCCGCCGAAGATCTGGATGGCCTGCTCGCAGACGTCGTAGGCCATGTCGCTCGAATAGGCCTTGCATACCGGCGTGAGGAACTCGAGGAAGCCGTTGGCGGTCTTGGCGACGTTCTCATCGGTCTCCGCGTTGCGCAGGTCCATGCAGAAGGCCGCGTAGTAGTTCAGCGCACGGAGGCCTTCCACATAGGCCTTCATCCACAGGAGGCCGCGACGGATGTCGGGATGCTTGATGATGTTGAGAAGCTTGGTCGATTTGCCTTTCAGGCGGATATCGGTGCCCTGCAGGCGCTCCTGCGCGTACTTCAGGGCGTTGAGGTATGCCGTTGAGGCGATGCCGAGGGCCTGGACGCCGACATTGAGGCGCTCCTCGTTCATCATGTGGAACATGATCTCGATCCCCTGACAGGGCTGGCCCAGCAGCTCGCCGACGCAGTCGCCGTTGTCGCCGAAGCTCAGCTGGCAGGTCGCCGAACCCTTTATGCCCATCTTGTGCTCGATCCCGGCGCAGGCCACGTCATTGTACGCGCCGATCGATCCGTCGTCGTTCACCCTGTACTTGGGCACGATGAAGATCGATATTCCCTTGATACCCTCGGGATCGCCCTCGCGGCGGGCGAGCACCGGATGCACGATATTGGGCTTCGCGTCGTAGTCGCCGCCGGTGATGAATATCTTCTGTCCGGATATTTTATAGTGCTTGTCGTCTATGCGGACGGCCTTGGTCGACACGTGCGCCAGGTCGCTCCCCGCGCCGGGCTCGGTGAGACACATGCTGCCGCCCCACTCGAACGAATAGACCTTGCCCAGATACTTGTTCTTCTGTTCCTCGGTGCCGAAGAGCTCTATGAGCTTGCCCGCCCCGTGGGCCAGGCCCGGATAGAGATTGATTGCGGTGTTGGCCGCGTGGAACATTTCGTTGCACGCGGTGAATACCGACATCGGGAGCCCCTGGCCGCCGACATCGGGATCGTCCGCGGCGGAAACCCAGCCCGCCTCGCCGTAGGTTTTTAGCGGACCGTGGAATGACGCCGGTACCGTCACTTTGCCGTTGTCCCATTTCGCCCCAATGCGATCACCGTCCTGGTTTACGGTGGCCAGGTCGTTCTCGGCGAACTTGAGGGCCTGTTCGATCGTCATGTCGAATTCGTCTTTGGAGAAATAGCTGAACTTCTCTTTTTTGGTAAGTTCGAGAATATCAAACTGCTCGTACAGGATAAAATCGATATCACGCTTTTCGACCAGTGAGCTAGCCATGTTACGTCCTCCTCGAGTGTAAAATGCCGCATCCACGAGATCCCGCCGGCGGCCGGGTTTCGCGGTCCCGGCGAGGTCGGCGGGGCCGATCCGCGCCGCCGTACCGGTCCGGTGCGGAACCAGCCCGCGATCGTGGGATCAAGCCAATGCTTATGGGTTCCCGGTCTTTTTCAAGTATATTTTACTATTTTGTTGTATATCACCATATATTATTATTTGTATAATCAAGCTCATTATATTTATATTATTTTTCATGACTTTTTTTGCACTAAGATCCCGCACCCCGAATTAAGCCACGGCACGGCGAGCGCCGCACGGCCTCCGTCGGGCCGAATCCTTTTTAATTTGACATATCGCACGGCCGCGGGGATACTATGCGCCGTCGCGAAATAGTATTGACATCGCCCACTCGGGTGTTCATTACAGGGTTCAGTCAATCATAACAGGAGCGCCGGATGAACGAGATACGGGAAATAGTCGAGGACGAGAACAAGATAAGCACCGTCATCGCCGACGACATCGAGTTCCGGGGACGGCTCGTCTTCAAGAACTCGCTCAAGATAAAGGGCTTCTTCGAGGGAAAGATCGAAACGAAAGGCCATCTCATGATAGGCCAGGAGGCAAGGGTGAGCGCCGACGTCAAGTCGGGGGTTGTTTCGGTGAACGGCACCTTCAACGGAAAAATCAAAGCCACCCAGCGGGTGGAGCTGTTCAACAAGAGTGTCTCAAGCGGCGACCTCATCTGTCCCGAGCTCTATATCGAAAAGGGTTCGGTTTTCAATGGAACCTGCATCATGACAGAAAAGCCATGAAGTCAGCCATCCCCACCACGAGGTGTATCAGCATGAAGGGATTCACAACCGCGATCCTGGCGCTCCTGGTCTGCGCGGCCCCTGCCATGGGCGCGGAAAATCCCGGCGACGCGGAGACGCGGGTCTCTTTCGGCGCGGGAGCGCTTGCGGGCACCTACGATGTTGCGGACGCGGGGGACGGGCCTGGCGCGATCGACTCCTCCATGGCCCTGGGCGGCGGCCTGGTGTTCGAGGCTATGATGAGCCGGCATTTCGGAGTACACTCGGGCCTGTGGTTTTCCCATATTGAATTCAAATACAGGGAAGAGGGTTCCGCGAAAATACAGGGACTGTCCATTCCGTTCATGCTGCTCGCCTCGGCCGACTGGTGGCGCATGTCATTCGGCCTGCTCGGCGGTTTCAACCTGACGCACTACCTGTCGGCCTCCATGCAGTTCGGCGATACCGACACCGATGTCCTGAAATATCTCAACAACACCCAGTTCGCCGTCGCGGCCGGCCTCCAGGTCAAATTTGCCGTCGGGCGCTTTACGGACATCTTCGTCTCACTTGTCGGCGAGCGCTGTCTTACCACATTCAGCGGGGACGATGAATCCTCGGACCACCTCTACGGCGCCGTGGTACGGACCGGCGTGCTGTTCCGCACCTTCTGAGAGTCAATCCGCCATCGGATATCCTGAATCGGACGAAGAAAAGGGCCGCGAATCGATCGCGGCCCTTTTTGGTTTTGCGGTGTTGACCGGGTCTCAGCCCAGGGCTTCCATCATCG
>JAGODA010000069.1 GCA_017998475.1 Spirochaetota bacterium
CCTTCTTGCAGTCGAGCATTCCCGCCTGCGTCTTCTCTCTGAGCTCCTTTATCATTTCGGAAGTAATATCAGCCACGTTGTCTATCTCCTGTGTTCCTGTTATAAACGGCGGACCGTCCTACCACGAGGTCTTCTCGTCGGCGTCGTACTGGTCCTCGTACTTCTTGCGGTACTGCTCCTTCGCCTCGACGGCGGACTTGGTTTTCGCGTCGCCCTCCTCGGCGGATTCGGCCGCCTCGTCGGCGCCCGCGGCCTCGCCCTCAATCTCCTCCATCTCCTCGACACCGTCGGTCTGGCCGCCCGACTGGCCTTCCACGATCGCCCTGGACATCACCTCGAGGAAGAGCGCGATGGCGCGGATGGCGTCGTCGTTGCCCGGGATCGGGTAGTCGATCTCCTCCGGGTTGCAGTTGGTGTCGACCACCGCGAAGATGGGGATTCCGAGCTTGCGCGCCTCGTTTACCGCGATCGCCTCCCTCTTGGGATCGATAATGAAGAGCGCGTCGGGGAGTTTGCTCATGTCCTTGATCCCCTTCAGCACCTTGTGCTTCTTGGCGAGTTCGCGGGTGAGGTCCAGAATCTCCTTTTTGGTCTCGGCGTCCCACGAACCGGTCTCCGACATCTTCTCGAGGCTTTTGAGGCGCTCGATGGAGTTGCTGACCGTGTGAAAGTTGGTAAGGAGCCCGCCGAGCCAGCGTTCGGCGACGAAGAACATACCGCATTTCTGCGCGTACTCCTCGATCGCCGACTGCGCCTGTTTCTTGGTCCCGACGAAGAGCACCTTGCCCCCGTTCGCCGCGACCTCCTTCATCGCGGCGTAAGCGAGCTTGAGCCGCTGCATCGTTTTCTGAAGATCTATGATATGGATGCCGTTGCGGGCCGTAAAGATAAACTGGGCCATCCTCGGATTCCATCTCCTTGTCTGGTGTCCGAAATGGACGCCGGATTCCAGAAGCGCTTTCATCGATACTACTGACAATGTACGGTACCCCCTTGTATTTAATAAAGTTACGGATTGTTTTCACCGCGCCCTGGAAGCGTCGCATTACATGCAACTCTCCCGGCGCATCGACACAGCACGCACCCGTGCCGCGCAAGGTCCCTCGATCGGAGTTCGTATCAGACAAGGTCGGCGGCAACCGGCCCCGGGCCGGTTTAGGTTTCTACGATCCGGTCGCGCGTGCGCCCGTTTCGCGTGATAGCCGCGGGTGCGGCCGTACGTCCTTATTATACCCTGCGAAAAATGAGTACTCCGACGATCATGCCGACGATCGCCGAAAGGTTGAGCTTTACGCCGAAGCTCACGATCTCCAGATTAAGCGAGATCGGGCCGGTAAGGCTTGCGTTGATGACCTGAAGCGCCGGGAACAACCTGACGACCAGAGTCCCCAGAGCTGAGCCGAGTATACCCCCGATGAGCAAAAAGGCCAGAAAAAAACCAAGATTACCTTTCGCGAATGTCATCGTGCGCCCTCAGCCGAGAAGCATGGAATTTTGCCTTCTGTTTTGTCAAGCCTTTTCCCCGTCATTCCTCCACGGCCGCGACCGCGCGTATCCATCCGGCGCTCGCCCCCTTTATCTTCACGGGGAAACAGTACACGGTGAAGCCGAACGGGGGAAGCCTGTCCAGGTTGGTGAGTTTTTCGATATGGCAGTATCCTCTCTCGATTCCGGCGAAATGCCCCTCCCATATGATGGACGCGTCCCCGCTTTTCTGGAATTCCTGCGCGATGAGCGGGAGCGGCCTGTCCCAGCTCCACGCGTCGGTGCCGACCACGCGGACCCCGCGCTCGCACAGCCAGAGCGTCGCCTCTCTTCCCATGCCGCAGCCCCGTATTAGGTATTCCCCCTTGCCCCAGTACGCGTCGGCGCCGGTGTTTACGAGCACGATATCGCCCTCTTTGAGCGTATAGTTCATTTCTGCGAAGGCGGCCTCCATATCCGCGGCCGTTACAAGGTATCCGTCCGGAAACTTCCTGAAGTCGAGCCGGACGCCGTCGCCCGTGCACCATTCGAGAGGAACCTCGTCGATGCTAAGCGCTTTAAGGCCACCGCTCATGGTGGGATGGTAATGCCAGGGGGCGTCCAGGTGGGTCCCCGAATGCGTGGTGAGCGTGATCATCTCGAGCGCCCACCCCTTGCCGGCGGGAAGGTCGCGCGCCGGATCTATGCCGGGAAAGAAGGGCACCATCTGCGCGGCACCCTCCTCATGCGTAACATACTGGATGTTCGGAATCATCTGAGGGGGATCGGACGGAATTCCATTTTCGATCGCGATGCTGAGGTCAATCAGTTTTCTTCCCATGGTTGATGTTTCCTCCAATCGGATTGATTATTCGCGTCCGTGATGATGCGTCGCATGCCATGTGATTCTATCCGATTATGAACGCGCCGTCAATTCATTAACCGTATCCGGACCCACCCGCGGGCAAAGAAGCGGCACATTGAACATCGGGGTTGCGCAGATGTGAAGCGGGGATACGCGCCGCGGCCGGTTATCGGTAAAAAAACAGATCGCACGAACGGCCCTGGAAGGTCGGGCCTGCGGTGAGCGTTGTACGGCATGCCGGGCGGAACGATTGTGAGGGCGGACCGGGAATATCAGTCCGAACGTATCGCCGATCTCAAGGCATTGTCGGACGGCAGGTGACGGCCCGAAGCCCCCGGGGCTTATTCGCGGGAACACATCACGGATACATCATACCTCAGTATCGCCTGAACACCCCGGCGAGCTTGCCCAGCACCTCGACCTCGTCGACCACGATTGGCCGGTACGCGCTGTTGGCGGGGACGAGATTGATCCTGCCGCCGACCTTTTTGAATATCTTCAGCGTGGCCTCGTCCTCGAGAAGCGCCGCGACGATCTCTCCGTTCTGGGCCGTGTTCTGCTTGCGAATGATGGCGATGTCGCCGTCGTGTATGCCCTCGTCGATCATCGAGTCGCCCCGCACCTTCAGCGCGAAAAAATCTCCCCCGGAGAAGGCCGGCGCCGGAAAGCTGAGATATTCCTCTATGTTCTCCTCGGCCAGAAGCGGCGCCCCGGCGGCGATCCTTCCCACAAGCGGAATATTGACCGCGTCGAGAGGCATAACCTCATCGCGGTCCGTGAGGAGCTCGATGGCCCTGGATTTATTCTGGCCGCAGCGGATGAACCCCTTCTTCTCGATGGCTTTGAGATGATCGTAGGCCCCCTTGGGGGTAATCCCGAAACGATCCCCGATTTCCCTCACGGTCGGGGGAAAACCTGATTCACGGATGGCCCCTTTTATAAAATCGAAGATCTGCTCCTGCTTGTCGGTAAGGTCTTTTTTCATGGAATCCCATCCCTCGCTATGAAGTGTCCGACTTAGCCGTATGGTGCGCCCGCAGTATCCCAGACAACCCGATTCCTGCGCGTATATACTAAACATCATAGTAGTATATATCGGTATAGTTGTCAATAAAAAAACTACTTTATCCCGATTCAGATTGAGCCGTCTTTCATCCAAATTAAATCACCCGGGTATGGATATTGCGTTTTACGGCTCACCGCGCGAAGCCGCACGCGCGCGGCATGCACCGACGATTTTCGAATAAACGGCCCGATGGCGCTAAATATAACTTGCGTATCAGGACGATTGATGGTTTCGGAAACAGCACCGGCGCGGTTTTTATGCCCGCGCACGACACGAACGGAATAAAATGATGGACAGCATTGTACGACTCGACGACATCGGCGTTTCCAGGGGGAACGGGCATATACTCCGGAACGTAAACTGGACGGTCCGTCGCGGCGAGAACTGGGCGGTGCTGGGCGGCAACGGCTCCGGCAAGTCCTTTCTGCTGAACGTGGTATCGAGCGGGCTCTTTCCAAGCTCGGGCCGTGTGGAGCTTTTCGGCATGCGGCTCGGCGAGACAGACGTGTGGAAGCTGCGGGGCCGCATCGGCATGGTGAGCGATCTGCTGCAGAGATCGTACAACGAACGCACCGTGGTGGAGGAGGTCATCTGTTCGGGCTTCTTCTGGAGCATCGGCATCTACCGGGAGATAAGCGAATCGACGCGGCGCTCGGCCCGCATGGCGGCGGAAGGACTGTCTGTAACGCACCTTCTGGCAAGGAAATTCGGCGAGCTTTCGCACGGCGAGCAGAAGCGCGTGCTCATCGCGCGCGCGCTGGTCAACGACCCCGAGCTTCTGGTGCTCGACGAACCCGCGGGCGGGCTCGATTTTCCGGGCCGCGAGGACCTGCTCGCCGAGGTGGAGCGGCTCGCGCAAAGCGGCCGCACCGTCATTTATGTAACGCATCACGTCGAGGAGATCATGCCGTCGTTCAACCGGTGCCTTCTGATGAAAAACGGGAGCGTTTACGCGTCGGGGAACAGGGACGAGGTGTTGACGGAACGGCTTCTGAACGAGGTGCTGGGATATCGTTTCTCCCTGGTGGAGAAGGACGGCCGTCTCTGGCCGCGGCATTTTTAGAGTATGTGGAACGTGCCGCGCGCGGACCGTCAGCAGAGGGCTTTGTCGCAGACGTAGGTAAGGGAGTAGGCCGTCCGCGATTCGAACTCGTCCTTTTTCTTGAACATGTACTGCAGCTGTGGCGAGAGTCTCCCGTAGAGATCTCCCGATATCGATATACCGTTGGGTTCGGTGTGGTTCTTCTCGAGATGGCAGGCGTAATTGATGACGTCCGAAACGATCTGTCCCGTTTTTTTGAAAAATTTAACCTTCCCGGCGTCAAGCCCGATGCGTATGGCGATGAGCTCGTCGATATGCCTGTTCGGCATGCAATTGTAGACGCTGAGAGAAAAAATCATCTCCAGGCAACAGCTCACCGCATCGACCGGACCGCCGTTCTGGTCGCGAAACGCCACCACCCCGCCGTCGCCGGCCCAGTGCCACATACGCGCGTTGTAGTGGCGCATCTTCGGCTTGAAGAATTCCCACAGGCCGAGGTACACCTTTTCCATCACCTTCGTCCCGTATTTTTTTACAAGCCTGGAGTTGCCGCAGATGTCCAATGACGCGATTATGAGGGGATATTCCTTGCCGTCGCGTAGCACTCCCCAGTTCGGCATGAGACTGGAATCCTCGCTCAGCCTGACCAGTTTCCGGCGGCTGTGATCGTAGGCGTATCCGGTACGCGAAAGCCTGTACAGGAGATTGTCGAGACCGGAGAGCCTCACCGTGCGGCCGTTGAGCTGGTTATCGTCAAGCTCGACGGTAAATGCGATGAGCTCTTCGATCTTATTGTCGTCGATGCACTCCTGGACGAGCCTGCGGGCGGCCCTCGACGGAGAGATCGTGATGGTCTTGGAAATGCCTTCCAGCGCGTGGCAGTTGTAATTTTTAAAGAAATATCCGCCGACGATCTCAATCTCGGGAAAGGTGAGATTGCTGCCGATAAGCTCGGTGAGGTCCTTGAGCAGGGTGGCGTCTACCATAATATGGTGTACATAGCATTTTTTTCCTTATTGTAAATCACTTTTTTACCGTGCGCGGGAAATTTACCCCGCATCAACCGTCCCCGCCTCCTCACTCCGCTCCCGTGATCTCCGGAAGTGTCGGCGGAAGGCTGACCACCGGCTCCTCTATCACGCGCATGGACTTCCACCTGCCGCCGCGAAAGCGGACGAAAAACGAGAATCCCAGCACCACCACGTACAGCGAAGCGATGATCCAGGCGGCGTAGAGACCGCCGTCGAAGACCACCAGCACCAGGTAGGTCGGCAGCACCAGCACCATGAGCGAGACTGTCGCCAGCATGTACATGACGAAGCGGGTGTCGCCGGCGCCCTTGAGGGCCGAAGCAAAGATGATATTGAGAGTGTCGAAGATGCAGTAGAGCGCCACGAAGCGCAGAAGCACCACCGAAAGCGCGTATATCTCCGCAAATGACCCGGCGTCGGCCTTCGAGGCGAAGGGAGCCACGAAGACGTCGGGCACAAGCAGGTAACAGAGTGATATCGCCGCCATATAGAGAAAGGTCATGTGGAAGCCCGAGTACACGCTGCGCTCGGCGAGGTCCGGCTTCTGCATGCCGATATACTGCCCCACGAGCACCGAAACCGCAATGCCGAAGCCAAACATCGGCATGAACGCGAGCGTGTTGATGTTGAACGCGATATTGGTAGCCGCCAGGCTCGTCGTGCCCAGGCGCCCCACCAGAAGGATGAAGATCGTGAACCCGGCGATATCGACGAAAAACTGCACACCGCTCGGGAAGCCGAAGCGCAGAAGCCGCGCGAAAAGCTCCCTGTCCAAACGCCAGCCGGCGAGTGTGCGATAGGTCCGGCGCAGTCGCGGCGCGGCGAGAAGCGAGAGGTACGCGATACAGTATGTAAACCCGGCGGCGACCGTCGCTATCGCCGCGCCCTCTATGCCCATCTCCGGAAATCCCCATTTCCCGAAAATAAGGATGTAGTCCAGCAAAAGGTTCACGCCGGTCGCGAGGAAATTTACCCACATGACCGGCCAGGGCCTGCCAAGACCGGTGAAGAAACCGGAAAATGCCGAAGAGGCTATTCCCGGGAATGCCCCGAGACAGAGTATCTGGAAATAGACGATCTCATAGCGCCTGACCTCCGGGTCGTGACCGGCCAGGTCGAAGATCGCCGGGGCCAGGGGGATGAGAGCGAGGTGCACGACAGCCCCGGCGACGGCGATATACGCCCCCTGCCAGATCGAAGGTCCGACCCGTTCGTTGACGCCCGCGCCGAAATACTGGGCGGCAAAAATGCTCACGTAGCCCGCGGTTCCTATGAATATGCTCATGGTGCAGAAATTGAGTATCCCCGCGGGCATCACGGCGGCGATCGCGTAGGGGGAGTACCACGCGAGAAACATCCGGTCGACGAAATGCTGGAGCGACCACGAGGAAGTGCTTAAGATAAGGGGGATGGACATAACGAGGAGCTCGCGGTAGCCCCCGGGGGTCCCCCAGCGCGCGGAGAGCGATTTTCTGATACCGTGCATCACGTACCGTGCCTCGTGTTCATTCGGGTTGCCGGCCGAGGCCACCCCTTCGGCCTTCCGGTTGGGTCCGCGATTCGTCTTCCCGGAGGACGGCCGATGCGCCCGGCACAGTGCTTGATTTTTTTAGCAAAGGGGCGTGCGTCATGGTAGACTTGTACAGACCGGAAGTCAATAACACCGGAGCGCCGGCTTTGCGCAAGACTTTTTACATATGTTTTCGACAGATCTGACAATGAACGGGAAGCGGGCAAGCGCCATCGTATCGCCCTGCGGAATCTACTGCGGGGCATGCCCCCGGTACCGCGACACGGCGGTCTGCAGGGGATGCCGTTCGGACGGCCGGCACGACAAGTGCGATATATATGAATGCTGTGTCGTTATGGGGGGAAAGAACTTCTGCCACGAATGCGACTGTTTCCCCTGCGAACGGCTCATCACCTTTTCCCGCTATAATCCCGGAAAGTCTTTCGCCCATTTCAGGCATATAGCCATCGACAATCTCGAGCGGATCAGACTCATCGGGCCCGAGGAATGGGCCCGCGAAATGGAACTACTGAGCTCGCGCGGCGAGTATTCCATCAGCTCGAAAAACCCGGACGGCGAACTCGACACCTCTCCCTGCCCCTGCCCTGATCCCGCGAAACGGCCGTGAATACGGCCCGCCGGGGCGCTCCATCCACGGTTCGATCAGCGGAAAAAACCGGCCGTTAAAAACCACGGCAAACGTCGTTAATTTTATTCTCCCACTTGCTGAAAGCCGATATATACTGTATATTCAATCTGTCGTCGTTTCGCGGCCATCCATGGGGCCGGATAAAAAAAGAGAGTACACAGCACCCTTCATGAAATACATCACCGACGCCGTTGAAGAAAACAGGGACGTCCGGATAATCACCTATTCGGTGAGCACCACCAACGAGAACCGTCTAAAGAAGGTGCTCGCGCTGTATCTGCGCAAGCGCGGCTGCGAGGTCCTCCTCGGGCCCATCTACACATGCGTGAAGGAACTGCTCATCAACGCGGTTAAGGCGAACTACAAACACATCTATTTCGAGGGAGCGGCGCCGCAGAGCCCGGCCCCCGACCTTCTGGGACACGACAAGGTGATCCGCCTCTTCAAGCTCGAGATGTCGCGCGAGGACGCCAAAACCCTCGCCCGCCTCGCGCGAAGCCGCGACATGAAGGCCGAAATCGTATTCCATCACGAAGGAGACACGCTGAGTATCTCCATCACAAACCCCATAGCGATGACGCCGGACGAGCTCCAGAAAGTGCGCAAGAAACTCGCCGACGCGCGCAAGTGCGACGACATATCGGACTACTTCCTCATGAACGCCGACGATCCCGAAAACGAGGGCGCGGGCATCGGACTGGTGCTCATTTCCATGATTCTTAAAAGCCTGGGCGTCGACCAGTCAAGGCTCGACATACGCTCGCTCGAGGACCGCACGATGGCGTCTCTCACCATTCCGCTCAACCGGGCCACACTCGAACACTACGCACAGAGTACCGCCCACGCCGCCGGGTAGGCATGGTGCAACCGGTTTCTTTCGCCTTTTCCCCATGCCCCAACGACACCTTCGCGTTCCACGCGATGCTGCACGGCCGCGTCGATACGCGCGCGTATCGTTTCGAGCCGCGCATCGACGACGTGGAGAGCCTCAACCACGACGCGCTGCGCGGGGAGCATCGCCTGAGCAAGCTCTCCTTCCACGCCTATCTGCACCTGGCCGGTCGTTATACCCTGCTCGACGCGGGTTCGGCGCTGGGCTACGGATGCGGCCCCCTGGTGGTCGCGCGCGGATCCTTGGCCGGACTCGATGGCGCGCGCCTTGCCGTTCCCGGAGAGCTCACCACGGCCTTTCTGCTCTTCCGGCTCTGGAGCGCCGCCGACGTTGACATTCACGTCGCCCGCTTCGATGAAATACTCGACGGCGTCGCCGCGGGCCGCTTCGACGCGGGGCTCATCATCCACGAGGGGCGATTCGTCTATCCGCGCTACGGTCTCGAGCGCCTCGTCGACCTGGGTGAATGGTGGGAGGCCGAGACGGGCCTGCCGATACCGCTGGGGTGCATCGCGATGCGTAACGACGGCGGGGGTGATGAGAAGGCGCGCGCCGGGGACTTTTCCGGCATCATACGCTCGTCCGTGCGGTACGCCTTCGATCACCCCGAGGACTCGCGCGACTTCGTTCGTGCTCACGCGCGGGAGATGGACGACGATGTAACGCAAAGGCATATACAATTGTACGTTAACGACTTCACGCTCGATCTCGGTGATACCGGCCGGCGCGCGATTCAGACACTGGAGGAGATGGCGCGATGCAGGGGAATCCTCGAACCGGCATAGTGATGGCGACGATGATCGAGGCCTCCCCGCTCATCGGGGCCCTGGGACTCGAATCCGCCGGCGACGGTCCGGTCCGCGTCTTTACGGCTCCGGGCGGACCCGTGCTCGCCGTTTCAGGCATCGGCAAAGTGAACGCAGCGCTCGCCGCCTGTTATCTGGTCATGCGCCACGATGCGGGGACGATGTTCAACATCGGCGCGGCCGGCGCCACCGGGAACGGCCTGCGGATCGGCGAGGTCTTCCATGTCGGAGCGATCATCGAACCGGACCGCCCCCGGATTATGAACCGTTCGCAGCGCTCCTCCACGCCGGACACACTCGAGGGTTTCAGCATGGCGAGCCTGGCGACGCTCGACCGGCCGCTGGTATCGGCCGCCGAGCGCGCCTCGGTCGCCCCACGCGCCGACCTGGTCGACATGGAGGGCGCGGCCGTGCTGCAGGCGTGCAGGATGTTCGGGGCGCGGTGTTATATTTTTAAAATGGTAAGCGATACTCCGGAGCATCAGAGCGACACGGAAATCGTCGAGAACATACGCTCGCTCGCCGGACCCCTGGCGGACTTTTTCGTGGAGCGGGTCTTGCCGTTCCCGGCGTAGGGGCGGTTACTCCTTGCGCGATGCGCCGGCGGCGGGCGTATCCATCACCCCCGGCAAACCGCGGCTTCCGCGCGAGGCCGGAACTCAGCGGAATCCCACCACCAGGCTCCACGCGCGGTCCGAGAGCTTGTGCACCTTCAGCCTTTTAAACCCTGCCTCTTTAAGCCAGCCCAGGTATTCGGCGCGCGTGTAGACGTTTCCGTGCGGGCTCTGCGTGATCATGTGCAGGGCGAGCGTGGCCGAGCGGCGGTCCTCGCCTTTCAGGTTGTCGAAGACCGCGATCATGCCGCCGTCGGCAAGCCGCTCGCGCGCCATGCGGAACATCTCCGCGTTGTCCGCCGGCGACTGCCCGTGGCAGAGGTTCCCCAGGAAAACAATATCAAAGAGGCCGGACGGAAAGCGCTTCGTGGCGTCGCCGTCCTCGACCCGGATGTTCCTCACGCGGGCAAGCTCTTTTCGCATAACGTCGTTGGACTCCATCAGGTCGAAGATGAGCGTGGAGAGCCCCCTGCGCGCGAATTCGCGCGCGACGGTTCCCGGCGCCCCTCCGATGTCGGCCACGCTTTTCGCCCCCGGGCGTAGCTCGATACAGCGGCGCACCACCTCCGGGGCGATCCTCTTCTTCCACGGTGAGTCCATGCCGCGGATAAAGTCATCCATCGAGAAGCCGGCGTAACTGGTTTTGTCCGGCACGCCGTGCTTCATTACATGGGGAAGCGTCCTCCATGGATTTACCAGATACATGAGGAAGCTCCAGAAGTCGCCCTCGTAATCGCGTCCGGCGCGGTCGATGAGCCTTCGCCGCGCGGAAGACGCAACCGAATAGCGTCCCGCGGTTTTTTTAAGGTATTTCATTTCGGCCAGGGCATCCAGAAGCGCGATCGTCGCGCGGCGGTCGAATTTCATCCGCGCGGAGAGGCCCTCGGCGGTGTCGGCCTTTTCGTGGAGCGCGTCGAACACCCCGAGACGAAAGGCCTGTCCGACGAAGATGAACTCCTCGAGCGATGATTGCAGTTCACGTATGTTCATGGAAACGCACCTCCGGGTTTTAATCGTGAGCGCGGATACACCTTCTCCGCCATGGCGCGCGGCGCGGCCACGGACGCGGGCGGCCGATCACCGCTTGACTGCGTAGAGCACGATGCTCTTGGGGAAAAAATGATCGAAGAACTCCTCCACGCGCTCCATGAAACGGGAACCCATGCCGAGCGTGAGGAAGCGCCGGTAGGCGCGGGTGAACGGCTGGTCGTTCAGGTGCAGGCCCACCACACAGCGCACCATCCAGTAGATGGTGTGCAGCGAGTGTTTGAAACCGACGCCGTACACCTCGAGACCGTTCTCGCGAAGTATCGCCGCGAGACGGCGGGGAACGTACTTGCGGATGTGCCCGCCCGGCGAGGTGAAGTACTCGTAAGTGAGCGCGTCGAAGGCGAGTTCGCTGATGTAGGTCGGCACGGTGATGGCTATGCGCCCTCCCGTTTTCAGCACGCGCGCGAGCTCCCCGCAGGCGCGGTGATCGTCGCTGACGTGCTCCATGACCTCGGAGCAGATGATGCGGTCGAAGGTGCCGCCGCGAAACGGCAGGTTCAGCGCGTCGCCGATCTGGCAGAGATAGGCGCCTCTGTCGTGAGCCTGGCGGCTTGTCTTCATGTAGGCCAGCGTGTAACGCGCCTTGCGCAGTGACTCCATGTCCATGTCCATGCTGAGGACGCGCGCGCCTCGCGCGACGCACTCGAAAGAATGTCGGCCCTCTCCGCAGCCGGCGTCGAGCATGAGGTCGCCTTCCCGCACGCCGAGAAGGTCAAAGTCCACGGTGAGCACGAATGACCTCCTCGTAGACGTTCACCATTTCGCGCGCGGCGTTCTCCCAGGTGAACGTGGCGAGCACGCGCCTGCGCGCCTCCTTGCCCATTTTACGCCGCACGCCGGGGTTGTCGATGAGATAATCGATCCCCTTCGCCAGGGCCTCGGGGTCGCGCGGGGGCACGAGGTAACCGGTCTTCATGTGCTCGCCCACCACTTCGGGAAGCGCTCCTCCGGTCGCCGCGATAACCGGGACCTCGCAGGCCATGGCCTCGGCGGCCGGGAAGCCGAATCCCTCGTAGAGGGACGGGCACACCGCCACCTCGGTGCGCGAATAGAGCTCGACCAGCTGTTCGAGCGGGATCTTCCCGGTAAACGTCACGCGGTCCTGGATGCCGAAGCGGTCGATCCAGCGGGGAACGTAGTTCCTGTTGGGGGCGCCTCCGTCGACTATCGTCAGGTGCACCTTGTTCTTCGTGAGGGTCAGGGCCTTCAAGAGATAGATGACGCCCTTCTTGCGGTCCTCGACGTTTCCGACGAAGATAAGGCTGTTTTTGCGCTTTTTCACACCCTTTACGGGATAGAATATGCCGGCGTCCATACCGTTATACACTACGCTCTGACGCTCCATGGGCACGCCGAAGGCCCTGTTGATCTCGCGCGCGGAGTCGTGCGCCACGGCGATGATGCGGGCGAGTCTGGTCGACCGCGCGGCCTGCAGGGGTAGGGGGGAGT
>JAGODA010000070.1 GCA_017998475.1 Spirochaetota bacterium
ATGCAGTCACACGTCCCGCTTCTTTAAATTGAGGGCAAGCGGTGTACCGCGCATGCTGACTATATATAATCTATATATATAGTTTATGTATATAGATTACATATAGTGTCAAGAGGAAAATGTAGTAAGTCACAAAAAAATATTCAGTGCCTCCGGAGTATCATACAGGAAATCGCTGCGCCGGATGAACATGAAATAACGGGAAACTCCACCGTATATTTACCATTGACTCGGAAGCTGTATTCATGTAATAATCGGAAAACCTTTAACAGACAGCGTCCAAATCTGTCCGAAACCGGTTTACTATTCCGGTACGAACCGAACACACGCGGGACACGGAACATAATATATGGCAAAGGAGATCCGCATGCGGGAAACGGCTTCATTAACGGCGCTCATCACCGGCTGTTCGTCGGGGATCGGACTCGCCCTGGCGCGGGAATTCAAGAGGCGCGGATATCTGGTTTACGCGACGGCGATGACCGCGAAGGAGGCGGACTTTCTAAAAGAGGAAGGGATGCACACCGGCTCCTGTGACGTGCGCAGTGCCGCATCGATACGGGCGTGCGTTAAAACCGCGCTGAAAAAACTCGGCCGCATCGACGTGCTTGTCAACAACGCGGGGATAGGCGTGATAGGCCCCTCGGCCGAGCTCACCGCGGACGACCTGCGCCGGCAGTTCGAGACGAATTTCTTCGGGGCCTGCGCGCTCGCCGGCGAGGTTCTTCCGGATATGATGGACCGGCGATCGGGCGTCGTGGTGAACATGGGAAGCGTCTCCGGCGTACTCGCCACGCCGTTCGCGGGCGCGTACTGTGCGTCCAAGGCGGCGCTGCACGCCTGGTCCGACTCGCTGCGCGTGGAGCTCCTTCCCTTCAACGTAAGGGTGATAACGGTACAGCCGGGAGCGGTCAGAAGCAACTGGGGCACGTCGGCGGCGAAGGAGCTGGGGAGGTTCCGCCGCGAGTCCTCGCGCTATCGTGCCATGGCGGACGCGATCGTGGCCCGCGCGAAAACCCATCTCGAACGTCCCACGGAGGCGGAGGATGTGGCGCGCCGTATAGTCGACGCAGTCGCCTCGGGAAGAAACGGCGTTCTGCGGGCCGGGAACGAATCGCGGAAGCTCCCTCTCCTCAAGTGGATGCTCCCGCAGTCACTGCTCGACCGCATTCTCTACCGGCGCTTCGGACTCGACAGGCTCGCCGGAGGATGAAACGACGCGCGCCGGAGTACGGGGAACCGATGATTGTGGGCTTGATCCATGACGATGTCCTGGCCAGGCTGTTACCCGTAGAGCGATAACCGATGAAATTCGCGAAGGTAAAAACCGTCTCCTCACCGGAAGATGTCCTCGTACCGATAACATCCGAGGACAAACCACAAATTTCGGAGGAGTCTCAGCACAAATGGCAGAAGATCCTCGACCTGGCGGCGAAATTGATCGGCGTGCCGTCGGGCCTCATCACCCGCCTGAGCGAGCGACACCTCGAAGTATTCTTATCGAGCGCCACCGAGGGCAATATATTCACTGCCGGCGAGAAGTTCGAGCTGGGCCTCGGGTGGTATTGCGAGAACGTCGCCGGTATCAGGGACCGGCTCGTTCTGCCCGACGCGCTCAAATCCGAAAGCTGGAAGGACAACCCGAGCGTACCGTTCAACATCGTTTCCTACATGGGAGTTCCCATCCTGTGGCCCGACGGCGAGGTGTTTGGCACCTTCTGCATGCTCGACAACGGCGAGAACCGGTACACCGATTTACAGGGTGAGCTTCTGGAGTCACTGCGCGAGATCATCCAGAACGACCTCAAGATGACACTGCTCTACCAGCAGGCCAGGGAGTGCATAGAGGGAAAAGACCTGCAGTTGAGGGAAGTACATCACAGCATCAAGAACCATTTCAATCTGCTCATCAGCACGCTCGCCCTCCAGTCGCACATGGGTCTTGACGACGCGGGACTGGACTCGGTGCTGCGCGACATCCATTCGAGAATAGCCGCGATCTCACTCATACACGACAGGCTGTACCGAACCTCCGATATCGACCACATCTCCCTGAAAAGCTATATTTCCGATCTCGCCGGTTACATTATGAAGACTTTCAGAAAGGGAACCATCGCCCTCTCCTGCACCGGAGGGGACTTTTCAGTACGATCAAGGGTCTCGGTTCCGTGCGGGCTGATCGTAAACGAACTGCTGACCAATTCACTCAAATACGCGTTTGCGGACGTCGCCGAGCCCGCGATAGATATTTCCATCGAGAGAAAGGGCGATGAAATCACTTTACACTACAGGGACAACGGCCCCGGCCTTCCGGATGGCTATGATCCGTCGAGGGCCAGAACGCTCGGCATTTTGATAATCAACAGACTTGCCGCCCAGCTCAAGGGAAAGCATTCCATCGGCGACGGAAACGGGTACAGCTTCACCCTGAGATTCACGCCGCCGGGCGGCTTTTCGTCGGATTTCGACGACGGTCGATTACGTCCTCCCGCGGATGCCGGATAAAACGACCCGCGTGTCGATTCCCGAATATTCACCGGTCCCGACGATCGAGCCCGCCACAGGCCCGCGGGCGCCCTGGTGTCCGGCGTTACATGAAAAACGCCATCCGCCGAATGGCATCACCCGTCCGAGCACGATCATTACTTACCGCCGTGTCCTTGTCATTTTATTGACGGCGGCGGTGCGACAAATTCCAGAATGAATATTTCCCATACCGCCACGAACAGCGACGCAACGGCCGGTCCGAGAACGAAGCCGCTCATTCCGAACATCGCGAATCCGCCGATCGTGGAAAGCAGCACCAGGTAGTCGGGCAGTTTCGTGTCGCGGCCGACGAGGACGGGACGCAGGAGATTGTCGACAAGCCCGATCACCCCCACACCGAACACCGTCAGGATCACCCCGGCCGCCCAGGCGCCGCTCGCGAACAGGTAAACCGCGACCGGCCCCCAGATGAGTCCGGCTCCAACGACGGGAATGAGCGAAAGGACGGTCATAACCACGCCCCAGAACAGCGCTCCCCGGATGTCGAGCAGCCAGAAGATGGCGGCTCCAAGCACTCCCTGAATCACGGCCACCACGAGGTTGCCCCTTACCGTCGCCCTGGTCACCTCCGCGAACCTGGAAAACAACAGGCGCTCGCGCTTGTCCCCGAACGGCAGGGCGCGCCCCAGAAGCGCGACCAGCCGCCGGCCGTCGCGGAGGGTGAAAAACGACAGGTAGAGCATGAGGGCGAGGCTTATGAAGAATCGCAGCGTACCCTGCCCTATCAGCATGGTGTTCTGCGCGATATACCGGGTAACGGTCACCGCGGCCCTCGCCACTCCCTCCTTCATGCCGTCGACGCTCACCCCCAGCGACTCGAGAGCGCCCTGAATGGCCGGGAAGGCCCCGCGAACGCCGTCCACATACGCGCCGATATCCTCATGGCCGGACTGCAGGCGCCCATAGAGAGCGGCGCCCTCGCGGAAGAAGGACCCCAGGATAAGAAGCGCGGGAACGACCGCGAGGGTCACGCAGGCCAGAAGTGTCACAAGGGCGGCGAGATTCGCTCGTCCGCCGGATCGCCTGAGCGCAAACCTGTAAGGCCCCTGGAAGATGATCCCGATAACGCACGCCCAGAAGACCGGCTCGAGAAACGGTCGGAGCATGTACGTAAAGAGCAGGCTCACCGCGACGAGGAGCAGCGCGAAAGAGCGCCTCTCGAGGGCTCTGGCCCCGGCCCCCGCCGCGTCACCGGGGGGGGCCGGCGCGCTGCCGTTCTTCGTTTGAGAGCCCGCCCGGCTGGATCCGTCGTCGGGGCGCGGCGGTCGTTTTCGATTTTTCACCCTCGCTTTCCTCCGGTCGCTGGTCATCAATCGGAGCGCCCGATCGACTCCGGGCGCGGGTACGAGTTTCGCGCGGACGGCGGCCTTCTGCCCGCGCCGTCCATGCGCATACATGTCATATACCATCATACTATGGGAAACAAGCGATTAATCCCGGCAGGACGGGGCCTTAACGGGCGGCCTTCGCTCTTCCCTCATTCTTGTATTTGACATTTTTTCCCGCCTGTGCGTTCAATAAATGACCGGCCCATCTTCAGTCCGGGCCAGACTGACCGTGGAGCGTGCCATGCCTCGCGGAAGCGTCCTTATCGTCAGATCCCCGTCCCCCGGAGGCAATCAGCTGGCCCTCCTGCTTCGGGAGCACGATTTTACCGTAACTGAAAGACCGTTCGGAAACCCGGCCGAAAACGACGGCGAAGCGGGCTGGGACCTCGTGATCTACCAGCTTGATGAATCCATTGCCGGGCGTTGCACCCCTGGGGATCTGCGCACCGCCGGCAACATTCCGTCGCTCGCCATTATCCCCGCAAGCGCGAATTACGAATACCTTCTCACCTGCCTTAAGTGCGGCATGGGGCATTTCCTTAATTTTCCCTACGGCCGGCGCTCTCTCATCAGGCGCATCAGAGACATAATCGACTCCGGAAAGCAAACCCTTCCCGGGGAAGGAGCCGGATTCCGGCTTCTCCTGCGCCGCGGCGAAGGCGCGGAAGCCATAGAGATGGGAATGGGTCAGCTCATCGATTTCATAGTTTCATCGCTCGAAAATTCGATCCACCGCAGCACGATGCTTCGCAGGTCCTACGGAACGCACAGGCTGGTCGGGGAAGCCGGAGCGCGTGTGGAAAACGAGCGCAGGCCGTCGCCCCACGCGCTGGCCAAGATCGAGCTGGAGCGGGACCTCATCCGCGCGATAGAACGGGACGAATTCGAAATGTTTTACCAGCCCATCGTCGATCTGACGGTCGGGGGGATAACCGGCTTCGAATCGCTCATCCGCTGGAAGCACCCCGAGCGCGGGTATGTTCCTCCCGCGGAGTTCATCCCCTTCGCCGAGGAATCCGCCCTCATCCTCTCACTGGGATTCATCGCAATCGAGAAGACCTGCGGACAGCTGAAGGAGTGGAGTGACACCCGCGCGGAGGCCGGTCCGCTCACCGTATCCATCAACCTCTCCACCGTGCAGTTCATCCACCCGGAGCTCGCCGAGCAGATCGACGTTATCGTCCGCCGGAGCGGCATACCACACGAGAATATCCGCTTCGAGATCACCGAGAGCGCCCTGATGGCCGACATGGAGTCGGCGAACATGACGCTTTTAAAGCTCAAGTCGATGAACTTCCGGCTTTACATGGACGACTTCGGAACCGGCTATTCGTCGTTGAGCTACCTGCGCCATTTCCCCATGGACGTCATCAAGATCGACCAGTCGTTTATCAGGTGGATGGGGGTGGACGACGAAAGCCATGTCATTACGAAGACGATCATCGACCTCGGGCACAACCTCGGCAAGCTCGTTGTGGCCGAAGGCGTCGAGACGGACGAGCATCTGGCGATGCTGCGTGAGATGGGCTGCGACTACGGGCAGGGGTATCTGTTCTCGCCGCCATTGTGCGCCGCGGACGTTCGCGCGTTGTTCGAAAAACGGCCGCGGTGGTGAGGGGGGTTGGGAATCAAGATTCAAGATTCATACTTGTGGCCGCATCGCGCCGGTTCCTCCGGCGCCGTGAAGGATTCCAGGCGACAATCATGATCGTCGTCTGAATTCAATCGACCGGCGGCATGTATAAGGCTCGCCTTTATCAAAGGGGAGCCCCCGGAGGCTCTGGGGATTTATGCCGGGGCTCCGCCGGCGGGCGGCTGCTGGTGCTGGGGGTGACGCTTGCGCGGCCTGCGGGGCCGTCGGCGTTTCTTCGGCTTCGGGGCTCCACCGGCATCCGCCGTTTCGGCGCCGCGGTGATCGTCCGCCTCCGCTCCTTTACGCCCGGACGCGGGCCCTGCCACCCTGACTGCCGCGGGTTCCCCCTCCGGCCGTGCGAACCTTTTCCAGTACGCGAGCTGTTCGCCGTGACAGCCCGTGGCCTCCACCAGTATTTCGAAAAAGAGCATGGCGTGAGGAAAGTAGGCGTTCCCGGCGAATTTCTTCTCGAATTTCTTCCAGTTCCTGCCACCGCCCGGCTGCATGAGGATCATCTGGCGCGCGGCGGTGTTGCAGATATTGTCCCACTCCTGCCGGGGCAGCCGCATCTTCATCGCCATTTCGCCGAACTTTTCTTTGAGCAGAATATACGAATCCTGGAACGACTGCCTGCCTCCCGCCGTGCCCGTGGCCTCGACGAAGAGATCGTAGAGAAGCGCCGTGACGAGCACGCCTACGGGCAGATCCTCGCCTTTCGCGCGGCGGCGGTCCACCGCCGCGAGGCGGGCGAAGAGGGCGCCGTGGTAACGCTCCGGCGCGAGCTCCGGCAGCCATTCGCCGAGCAGGCCGAAGCGGATGAGGTTGCGCATCGTTCCTTCCGACGCGCCGCAGCGCAGTATCTTGAAGAGCTCCTCGCGCAGCCGCTGGTCGTTGGCCTCCCTGATGTGGTGCGCGCACGAGCGCGCCGCCCTGAGGTCGCGGGCCGAGGGCTGGAAATCGAGCTGGGCGCAGAAGCGCGCCGCGCGGATGATGCGCACCGGGTCCTCGGCGAAGCGCTTCTCCGGATCGCCGATGGAGCGAAGGAGCTTTTTATCCAGATCGCGGAGACCCCCGGTGTAATCGACAACCGACGAGTCGGCGCTGTTGAAATACAGCGAATTCACCGTGAAGTCGCGCCGCTGCGCGTCCTCCTCGATCGATCCGAACACGTTGTTCGCGGCGTAGCGCCCCCCGTCCTTCACCTCGTCCGGGTCGACCGCGGCGCGGAAAGTCGCCACCTCGACGAATCGGTCGCGGCCGATATAGACATGCGCGAGGCGGAATCGCCGCCCTATGAGAAAACAGCGCCGGAAAAGCTGCTTGACCTGCCGCGGGCGGGCGTCGGTGGCGATGTCGAAATCCTTGGGCTTTTTGCCGAGCAGGAGGTCCCGAACGCACCCGCCGACGAGGTAGGCCTTGAAGCCGCCGCGGCGCAGCCGCGCCATGATCTCGAGGACCTCGGGGTCGATCGAGCCCCTCGACATGGCATGCCGATCGGCGGGAAGGGTTACGGGATACTTTTTTCGAAAAATGGACAGAACGGAGATCATAGGGCGTGCCGGAGTTATTTATAGTGTTCGGGCGACATTGTGGAGCGGCCGTTTGAATTTGTCAATCCCAGCGCGGATTATTGTCAATAATTTGGAACATAGCACAGAACCGCCCGATCGCCATTAATCCGAAAACCAGCGCTCCAGCATGGGACGGTACCACGAGCCGAGACGGGGCCCGTCTATATAGCCACAGTGCCCGCCGTACGGCTGCATGATGACACGGCTGAACCCGTTGGCGCGGACCGGCCGAAAGTCCGCCGCCGGCACGACCGGGTCGTCCTCCGACATCAAAACGGTGAGCGGAACGCCGGCGCGCTCGATGTACCCCTCGGTGAGTGTGTAGCGGCCGAAGTAGTCGGCGGCATCGGCGTAGTCCGTATGGCGTCGGACCAGCGCCTCGGTGATATCCATACAGCTCTTCATGCCCAGCATATCGGAAAAATCATAGAGTTTCGGAAACAGCTCCTGTTTTCTGCGAAGCGACCGCTTCCATTTCCTCAGAAAATAGGCGCGCACCAGGAGCGTGCGGTCTATGGAAAGGGTGCTGGCCAGCGGATCGAGCGGGGGGTTGATTGCCACGATATGGCGAAGGCCCGCGACCGGCTCGCCGGCACAGCGCGCGGCGATGCGGACGGCGAAACTTCCGCCCAGTGAAAAGCCGACCAGGAAGGAGCGCGCGGCAAGGCCCGCGGCGTACCGCACGGCGGCGAAGTTTTCGTCGATGAGGGTGCCGAGAAAAAGGCCCTCATTGAGATGATGGCTGTCGCCGTGGTCGCGGTAATTGAGCCGGAACACGTCGTAGCCGCGCGCGTAAAGGTATTCCGCCGTACCGATAACGTATGCCGAGCGGGCGCTCCCCTCCCAGCCGTGCAGGATGATGACAAGGCCCCTCTCGGCCCCGCCGCGCCGCCGCGACAGAAAGCCCTGCAGGCGGACTCCCCCTCCCGCGTCCACGATCACCTCCTCCTCCACCGCCTCGACGGCGGTGAAGCGGGGATTCCGGAACGCGCTCGAGTTGAGAACCGTCTGCAGGAAGGCCGGCCTGAGATACCACGGCGGCCTGAAGTCCCCCTCAATCATCGAAATGCTCCGTTCCGATCTCGATGGTTACGGCGTCCGCGCTCGAAAGTCTCCGCGCGAGCCCGTCGACGGCGGGAAGTTCGTACTCGAAGAAATAGCGCATGGTGAAGAGCTTGCCCTCCAGAAAGGTACGTCCGTCGCCCGGCGCGCCCGCGTCCAGTGAGCGTTGTGCGACGACCCCCTGCATGAGCCACTGCCAGGCGATGCAGACCGTGCCCGCCATTTCCAGGTACAGCGTCGCGTCGGATAGGAAACGGTCGACCTCTCCCTTCAGCGCGTACCCCACGAGCGAACCGGTAACCGTCTTCTGAAGCTCCACGGCCTCCTCGAGCCGCGCCGCGCATCCCGCCAGGGCGGGGAGCGTCTTCGCCTCCGCGACGGTCCGCGCGACCTCCTCCAGATACAGGCCGAAGGCCTTTCCGTTCTTCATGGTCACCTTGCGGCCCAGAAGGTCCATGCCCTGTATGCCCGTCGTGCCCTCGTGGATGGGATGAATGCGCGCGTCGCGCATGTACTGCTCCACCGGAAACTCGTCGCTGTAACCGTAGCCGCCCAGACACTGTATGGCCTGGCTCGTCGCCACGATGCCCATCTCGGAAGGGTAGCTCTTCACGATCGGCGTGAGGAAGTCGAGGAGGAGCTCGCCGCGTTCACGCACCTCCCCCTCGCCCGAAAGGTGCAGGTCGACGAGCTTCCCGGCGTAGATCATCAGTGAGAGCGAGCCTTCCGAGATGGCGCGCTGTTTGAGGAGCATGCGCCGGACGTCGGCGTGCTCGATGATGGGTATCTGCGGCCCGGTGGCGTCCTTCTCGGTTATCTTCCGCCCCTGAGGGCGCTCACGCGCGTAGTCGAGCGCAGCGTAGTAGGCCGCGGTGGCGATGGCGGTCGCTCCCATGCCGACCCCGATGCGCGCCTCGTTCATCATCTGGAACATGTACGAAAGCCCCTTCCCTTCCTCGCCCACCAGGTACCCCCGGCAGTCGTTCTCCTCGCCCATGCTGAGCTGGGCGATCGGCGCGCCGCGATAGCCCATCTTGTGGTAGCAGCCCGTACAGTTGACGTCGTTGAACCGGAGGGATCCGTCGGCCTCAACGCGCATCTTCGGCACGACGAAGAGTGAAAGGCCCTTGACGCCCGCCGGGGCCCCCTTGACGCGCGCGAGCATCAGGTGCACGATGTTTCCTGCGCGGTCGTGGTCGCCGGCCGAGATGAAGGTCTTCTGCCCGCGAACCAGGTAATGGCCCAGCGGCGTCGGCTCGGCCGAGGTGGCGACATCGCCGAGCGAGCTCCCGGCCTCCGGCTCGGTGAGCGCCATTGTGCCCTGCCACTGGCCGGTCACCATTCTGTCGGCGTAGGTGGCCTGCAACTCCTTCGAGCCGAACGAATATACAAGCCGCGCCGCCCCCGCGGTGAGCTCCGGGTAGACGCTCAGGGAGTAGTTCGCCGCGGCCATAATGAACTGGCAGGCGAAGAATACGGACGCGGGTATCTGCTGGCCTCCCATATCGTACGGAAAGACCGCGTTGATCCATCCCCCCTCGCCCGCGACGCGCAGGTACTCCCCGACCGAGGGATGGACGAGAATACGGCCGTCCTCGAAGCGCGGCGGGTTTCGGTCCATTTCCGTATAATACGGGTACAGGTGCTCGGTCGCGATCCTCTTCGCCGTGTCGAGCAGTATCTCGAAGGTTTCCTTCCCGTGGTCCGCGTAGTACGCGGTACCGCACAGGGAGGCGACGTCGTGGACGTCGTACAGGGTGAAACGAAGGTTCCGTTCGCTGAAAAATTTCTCCGCCATGGCAATGGTCTCCTTTCCGTTCGGCTTCGGGCCTCAAGGGGCGCCGCGCGGCGCCGGGATTGGGGTCCCTATTTCGGCTTCATCATCTCCGACATCTTCTCAACCCACTTCCGGAACTCGTCGCGCTCGTTGGCGTAGGCCCGCTCCAGCGTGGTCGTGTTGCGGTACTCGATGACCCCCTTTATGGTCATCATCATGTCGCGGTTCACCGCGCAGATCTGCGCGGCGACCTCCCTGGCGCGCGGCATGAGTTTCTCGGCCGGGACGACCTCGTTGACCAGCCCGCAGCGGAGCGCCTGTTCGGCGTTGATGTACTGGCAGGTAAGCGACATCTGCTTGGCCATGCGCTGGCCCACGGCCTGCTGGAGGAGCTGGGTCATGCCCCAGCCCGGGTGTATGCCGACCTTCGCGTGCGTGTCGCCGAAGACGGCGTTCTCGGAGGCGATCAGGAAATCACAGTTAAGCGCGATCTCGAATCCGCCCGTTATGGCGTGACCGTTGATCGCGCCGATGACCGGCTTGCGGCAGGCGCCGATGACGTCCGGGTACTCCTTGCCGTCGCCCCGCGGATTGAACAGGTCCTCCTTTCCGAGGACCGAAAGGTCGATCCCCGTGCAGAAGGACTTTCCGTTTCCGGTGATGATCGCCGCCGTGATAGCGTCGTTACGCGAAACCTCGTCGATGGCGTCGTACAGCATGGCGAGCAGCTGCTGATTGAAGCAGTTGCGTTTTTCGGGACGGTTGAACGTGATGACGGCTACGCCGTTTTCGACCTCGAACAGTAATGGCTTTTCCATGGTCTCCTCCTATATTGTACGCGGACGGTGCGCGCCCGAAACCGGGCCCTCACCGTATTCCGTCAGAATCCCCCACCTATAGTTCCCTTCCGGCCTTCGCGCCCTCGTGGACCGCCTCGATCAACCGCCGCGGCTGGACCGCGTCGCCGGCGACGACGCAGTGAACCCCGGCGCGCGCACACGCCTCCTCGAGCCCGCGCTCGGAACGCGCCCCGAGTGCCGTTACCACCATGGCCGCGGGCTCGCCCAGCTCCTTCCCTTCAAGCTCATAGCGCACGCCATCGGCGCCGACCGACGTGACCCGCGCCCCGAGTACAAGCCTGCCGCCCTTCCTGAGCCTGCGATGCAGCCAGTAGCCGTGCGCCGTATACGGCGGTACGGGCGGAGCGGGGCTCATCTCGAGCACGGTCACGGCGATCCCCCGCTCCATCAGGAAGTCCGCGGTCTCCATTCCCACATAGCCCGCGCCGAGCACCACGGCGGGGCCTTTAAGCGCGGCCTTCCCGGTAAGCACGTCCCGCGCGTCGCGCACGATCGGGCCGTCGATGCCGGGGATGGCGGGGACCGCGGGAAGCGCGCCCGAAGTCAGCACCACCATGTCCGGTTTTCCCGAGACGATCGTCTCCCCCGTAACCGCCTCCCCGAAGCGAAGCTCCACACCGGTCCTTTCGGCCGTGCGGTGCGCCCAGCGCGTCCATCTGGCAAGGCCCTCCTTGTGCGGCGGACGGCTGGCCGATACCAGCTGTCCGCCCGGCTCCCCGTCGCGCTCGAACACCGTAACACCGTGACCCCGCGCCGCGGCCTCGAGCGCCGCCGACAGGCCCGCCGGTCCGGCGCCGATGACCCACACTCTTTTCGGCGCGGGTGCTTTTTCGCCGGTACGCCGGTATTCGAAACCGCAGTCGGGATTGATCGAACAGGTCGCCGAGCGCATCTCGAAATTGAGCCGGTCGATGCACCCCTGGTTGCAGGACAGGCACCAGCGAATGTCGTCGTACCGGCCCTCGCGCGCCTTGACCAGCGTGTCCGGATCGGCCAGAAGCTGGCGGCCGAAACTTATTAGATCGGCGTCGCCGCGTTCGATCGCGGCATCGGCCGTGCGCGGGTCGGTGATCCTTCCCACACCGATGACGGGCACCGTCACGAGTTCCCTGATCTCCCGCGCCCGGAAGAGGTTGAATCCCTCTTCCATGTCCGAGGACGCGATGGTCAGATTGCCCGGCGTGGAGTACACCCCGAGCGATACGTGCAGCGCGTCCGCGCCGGCCTCGACAAGGCGCGGGGCGAGCCATTTCATGTAGGACAGGTCATAGCCTTCACGGATGAGCTCGTCGGAGGAGACGCGGATGATGACCGGGTAGTCCGGTCCGACCTTCGCCCGCAGGGCGCGGAGAAGCTCGACAGCGAAGCGCGCCCGGTTTTCGTCGCTGCCCCCGTATTCGTCGGTGCGCCTGTTTGAAAACGGCGAAAGGAACTGGCATACCAGATATCCGTGCGCGCCGTGCACTTCCACGGCGTCGAAGCCCGCGTCGCGCGCGCGGCGGGCCGCCTCCGCGTAGGCGGCGATCACCTCGCCGATGCGTTCCACGGACATGGCCTCGCAGGGCTGGTTGAGAATGGCGCTCGGCACATCGGAGGGCGCCTCCGGCATCGCGCCGATTAAGTCCTTCA
>JAGODA010000427.1 GCA_017998475.1 Spirochaetota bacterium
CCTCACCCCGCCGCCGGCGCGCCCTCTCCCACGGGAGAAGGCTCCGTTATATGACACTGAAGGCACATCCACCCCGCCATCCGTCCGCTCCCGATGCCCCCCCCTCTCCTTTCTTCCGAGCTTAATGGGAGAGGCGCCGCGCTGAGCCCGTCGAAGCGGGGCCGGGGGGTGAGGTCATTCCGCGCCCTCCACAATCCGAATTTCCTCCTCGGTAAGCCCGTATAATCTATACACCTGTTCATTTATCTTGTGCTCGAGCTCTATAACATCTTCATCTGGATTATCCTGCAATTTTGAAAGAATTGAATTTACATATTCTTCTATTCTCCGTTCTCTATCTTTTTCAGGTATTGGAACCTTTTCAATATACATCGGTTTGAATTCAAGAAAACCACCTTGTCGTGTTGCTGCGGATTGAGTTACTATATATTTTGTGATATTTGAATTTAAAATACCTAATAGATATTTATCTTGACTCATCAACAAACAGCTTGGAGCATTTATATACATCCCCTTCTCTGAAAATGAAAATTTCGGTTTTTGGGCAAGGTTTCCCCATACGATCTTCAGCCTCTCAAACTCCTCCCAGTACGCGATATTGTCCTGAATCTCATACCACTCATAGCTTCCGGGCTTTCTGCCTCCGGGGACCCCCGGCATCAATTGCTTTTTATATTGCTTTAGGTGCTTTTCAATAGCCGGATATTTTTTAATATCAATACCCCGTCGCGTGAATATCAGCCACAAGTCCTGATACTCCACCCTCCACCGCTTTACATCCCTTCCCCGCAAAAACGGTTTCAACACCTCGGCCGAGGAAGAGTGCTCCGCGATCAATCGATCGCGCGTGGCGCGGTCCACCACGAACGCCTCGTTTAATCCCGTTTTAATGCCATAATATAATCTGCCCTTTACATATTCACCCAGCGGCGTCCCCGCCTTCCGCAGTTTCTCCATAAGCCGCAGTACCGCCGGCGATTCGAGCTTCCAGCCGGCTCCCGAGAGCTCCTTCTGCTCCATGGGCCGACAGCGTTCGGCAAAGACCGACGCGAACGAATCGATGTTCTCGCCGGGGACCCAGTTGAGCGTTTTAACCGTGCTTCCCTCCGGGTCTTTCTTCTGTAAAATAATAATGCTGGGATAGGCGATCGCGTTGAACACCGGCGCGTCGCCGAAGTCGACCACCTGGTGAATGGTGAACTTCGATGCCAGGTAATTCCGCAGATGCTCGCCGTAGGCCGAGCGGAAATACTTGTTGGACGAAATATACGTCATCACCCCGCCGTCGGCGAGCAGCTTCGTTCCCCGCTCGTAAAAGTACACGTACAGGTCCGCCGTGCCGGTGTAGCAGTCGTACAGCGCCTGGAAATGCCGCTTGAATTCCTTTATCTGTTCCTGGCGCACGTATGGCGGATTGGCGATTACCACGCCGAACCCGTCTTTCACGTCGGGGAAGAAGTAGCGTACATTGAAAAACCCGACCGGCTCTCCATTGAAAATATTCTTATAGCTCTGCCAGAGCGAGCGGGCTCTCAGTACGTCCTCGATCTCCTGTTGTTTCTTTTTGGTCTTCGGCAGGGCGTGTTTCGAATGGAAGCCCGCCGACATGAGGTTACGAAGCACCGTATCCTTTTCCTTTACCCGCGCGTCCACCAGCGCCTCGATCCTCGCGCGTAAATCCTTTTTCTTTCCGGGCTGCCATGCCTGGAAGTAGTCTCGAATAAGCCCCTCCATCTTTTCGAAATACTCGTCGACGAGCAAACCGTCCTGCTGCCCCTCTTCGGGAACGTCGACAAGACTGTTCGCGCACACGAACTTGAACTCCAGGTTGGGCAGCGCCTCGATGTTGCGGTTGTCCTTTTCATCGATAACGTTTTCGTCCACGATCAACGAAAGAAAGCACCGCAGCTTGGCGATCTCCACGGCTATGGGCTGTATGTCCACGCCGTAAATCGATTTCCGGATGATGCCGAGCTTGCGGGTGTAGTCCCACATGTCATGTTCGTTTTCCAGCTTGCGCCGCATCATCTCGCGGGCCGTTGTATCCGGAATGTTCGATAAAAGGCTGGCAAGCCAGCGTTTCGAGTCGGGATCGACCTTCTGCAGAACCAGCACCATCTTCTGCAGCACGCCCATGGGGAAGGCGCCGCTGCCGCATGCCGGGTCGATAATCCTCAATTCCTCGAGCGCGGCGACGACCTTCCTGTTGTCGTCTTCCGACAGCGACGAACCTTCCATCTCGAATGAGAGCAGGTCGGTGACGAGGCTCGCGTCGATTCCCGTTCTGGTGACGAGATACTGTTTTATGCTCTCGGTCACCATGTAATCGACGATATTCCGCGGCGTATAATAGCTTCCCGTGGCCTTGCGGGCCGTCTCCTCTGTCTCGGGGTTGATCTCGGCCAGCAGGTTCTCGAAGATGCGCCCCAGCATTTCCGGGTCGATCGAGAGGTCCACGTCTATTGTGGTGTTCTCGTCGATGGTGAAGTTATAGGTTTCGAGAATGGCGAAGAAATCGGCGAACCATTCGTCGGGAACTTTCAGCGTGTTGCGGTACGAGGGTTTTCCGTAATAATCGTCCGGGTGCGGCTCGAAAAGTCCCCCGTTCAGAAAGGGTATTTCGGCAAAGACGCCCTTCCTGAATTCGGCATCGCGCTCGTCGATCGGCGTGTTGAGCGTCTTGAAAAACAGCGGCTCGAGCACTTTATGATAATAGTCCC
>JAGODA010000071.1 GCA_017998475.1 Spirochaetota bacterium
ATTATGCTAAACAAAAAAATGTAACGCTAATTATTGCATTAGACTGTGGCATTAAAGAGCATAAACAAATTAATTATGCCAATGAGTTAGGTATTGATGTGATTGTATGCGACCATCATGAGCCGGGAGACGAGCTCCCGGACGCCATTATCGTCAATCCCAAGACACCCGGGGGCCCCTGTCCGTTCAGGGAGCTCGCCGGCGTCGGTGTGGCGTTCAAGCTGTGCCTGGCGGTGCTTTTTTCCCGCGGTCCCTGGTACAAACGCCGTCACGCGATAATCACCCGGGATGGGAATACGGTCCATATTCTGAGAATAACCGATATGGTTGCGGACCTTCCCGTAAGCTTTCAACCGCCGGTGAGCGTGGATAATCTCGAACTGATGCAGGGGGATTGTGTTCTGCACTACGACCTGGACGATGAACTCAGAAAAGATATCCAGGCTCGGTTCGGGCAGGACACCAATGATTTTCTGAATTTTCTCGAGCCTGACGAAAAACTGGAACGCGCGCTCACGCTCGATGACTGGTGCGACGCGTATTCAGTTCGAGCCGACCTGCGCACAGGACGAATGGATCTGCTCAAACGGCTTTTCTTCGAACGGTGCTACGCCAAGGGGAGCGCGCTTCTGGATTTCGCCGATTCCACACTGGACCTCGTCGCGCTCGGAACCATCGCCGACATCATGCCCCTCGTGGACGAGAACAGGGTGCTGGTGCGGTACGGGATCGAGGCGCTCGGGCGTACGCGGCACTCCGGCCTTCGCCTTCTGCTCGAGTCGAACGGGGGCGGGACTACGGCGCGCGACGTGGCCTGGAGGATCGCCCCGTTCCTCAATACCCCCGGCCGTTACGGGGAAAGTCAGCTCCTGGCCCGCTTCTTCCTCGAACGCAATGAGGACGCTCTCAGAGAAGTCATCAATAAGATCACCGATATGAACAGGCGGCGCAAGGACGAGCTGGCCTCCCTGTACGCGCGCCTGTACGAAGAATGCGCGTCGGGCGGCGGACACCGCGCGGGGAACGGCATGTTTTTCGTGTGCGATCGCGAGGTGTCTGACGGGCTGTGCGGCCTGCTGGCAAACCGGCTCGCCGACGCGTTTAAAAAGCCCGTCATCGTGGTGGCGCTTGCCGAAGGTCGTGATGTGGTGAAGGGCTCGGGACGCGCCAGCGGCAGTTTCGACTTTTTCTCGTGCGTCGCTCCGTTCATGCGGCTTTTCGAGAGAATCGGCGGGCATCCGCAGGCCTTCGGGTTTTCGGTGCGAAGGGACAGGATCGATGAGGCCCGAAAGGAGATCGGCGCGGCGGTGGACGCCGCGCCCCGGGGAGGGCTCAAAGGGAACGCTCCGGTATACGCTGAGCTTCCGGTTGAAAAGCTCGGATCCCTGGAGACGGAGTTCGTGGAGTCACTCAAGATATTCGAACCGGTGGGGCACCAGAACGAGGAGCCGCTCTTCATTTCGCGAGGCGTACGCCTGTCCGGATTCAGAACGATGGGCGCCGATCGCACGCACGGTAAGTATACGATCGAAGGGCCTGGAAGGGTTGAGGCCGTGGGCTGGGGCATGGCCGCCGAAATGGCGACAGCGGCGAAGTCTCCGGATGTAGACCTTGTGTATACCCTTTCGGTGAACGAGTTTCGCGGAGAGTGCAGGCCCCAGATGCTTATTAAGGCCATCCTCCCCCGGCAGAACAAATAAATGTATTTGACTTTAGTGGACGGCACCGGTACGGTGAGACGATCGCGATGGCGAGATATTATGTCCGAGGAAGCGCTATGAACATCGAAGTGAAGGAAGATGCCGCCCAGGTGAATGTCATCGTTAACGGCGATATCGAGATGATGACCATCAAGGACTTCAAGGAAAAACTGCTCAATCTCGGGCAGGGGACGGAAAAAGACATCGAACTCGACCTCGCCAATGTCGAATATATCGATTCATCGGGTGTCGGCGTGCTCATCAGCCTGCTCAAGCTCCAGAAAAAAAAGGGAAAGGCCCTCAAAATACGCAAGGCCAGCACAAAGGTCCTCAACGTGCTCAAGCTCAGCTCCCTATCGGACGTGTTCGAGCTCTAAACCCGGAGAAAACGGACTTTCCGTGGATCTGCGCGTCGGTATCGGCTATGACGTTCACGCTTTTGCGGAGAACAGAAAACTGGTTCTCGGCGGGGTCGCGATCGCTCATCCCCGGGGGCTGGCCGGTCATTCAGACGCCGATGTCCTGATCCACGCCCTCATCGACGCGCTTCTGGGCGCGGCTTCCCTCGGCGACATCGGGAGGCTTTTTCCCGACACGGATCCAGCGCTGCGCGGCGCGGACAGCATAAGCCTCCTCTCCCGGGTATACGAGATGATGACCAGGCGCGGCGCGCGCATCGTCAATATTGATTCGGTCGTGATCTGCGAACAGCCGAAAATCTCTCCCCATGTCGACGCGATGAAGGCTGTGATATCGCGCGCCCTCGGCGGTCTGCCGGTGGAGCGCATCGGTGTGAAAGGCACAACCACGGAGGGACTCGGCTTTGCGGGTCGCCGCGAGGGTATTGCGGCGCAGGCTGTCACGCTGGTGAGCTTCGATTGATTCCGCTTTTCCGATGCGGGGTATCGTTACGTGGATACGTGTGACAGGTGGGCGATTCCATCCTTCGTATGACTGAAAGCCGCGCGGAAGTGCGGGTTCTGTAAGCGTATATACCATACATAGAGCGGTATTCCACGATGAAGGCCGTTTCGTCCCCGTCTTTGACGGGGACGAAATGAAAATATCTGAGGGCAATCGGTTTATCAGTTGTATAAACCTGTCATTCCCAGGAGAGGGTCATGAAACAGGCGATAATCGCGTTCGCTGTCGTTCTGTGGGCTTCCGTTTTGCTGGCCGACGAGATACACCTGAACGACGGGCAGGTAATCCGCGGAAAGGTTCTCAAGGTCACCGAACGGACGATCGAGTATGATCCCGAGGGCGACGAGCCCTTCGACGTCTTTCCCCGCGGCCAGATACAGAAGATCGTGTACGACAGCGGGAAGACGGTTTTTCTGAACGAGGGGGGTGAGGCGGTCGACCGGCCGATCGAGTCGCGCCGCGAGGGCGAGACAAGCCCGCCGGAAAAACCCGGAGCGCATCGGCATGACGGCTTTTTTCTCCGCGCGCAGCTCGGTTTCGGCAGCGGCGCTACGGTGATAGAGGATTACCAGGGAGACGATCTGGAAACCAGCGGTGCCGCGACAACCTTCAACCTGCAGATCGGCTATGCCATCTTCGACAATTTCATACTGTTCCTCGAGAACGGGGCCAGCGTGATGCCGGAATCGAAGCTTAAGCATCCTTCAGCGATTTCCGAGGCCCAGAAGGAAAATGATGTCGCCATTTCGACGTTCGGGCTCGGCTTCAGCTGGTACTGGATGCCGTACAATATCTATATCGCCCCGGTGCTCTCCCTGAGCGTTACGGAGTATGACGGCGCCATGATCAAGGGGGACTCCCGGGGGGGGAGCGGACTCAGTCTCTCGATTGGCAAGGAATGGTGGGTTTCCGCCAACTGGGGATTGGGGGTCGCTCTGTTCATCTTCGGCGGCGGCGATACGGTGAAGGACCAGAATGGAATAAAATACGACATGTCGAGCTCCGTTTTCGGCATCATGTTCACCGCCACCTACAACTGAATCCGCGCGTCCCGGGGACGGCCGTGTCCCCGGGGATTCCGCCCCCGTGCCCGCAAAAACCCCCGCATCGAACAAATATCGTTGACAAGCCCGCCGTGTGTAGTGTTTTCATTCTATCCCGCAACCGGCGGCACGGGACATGCGCACCCTTGCCGCACATTACCGCTGTATGGATGGCCCGTATGATCAAGAACGACGTTGAGCTTCTGAGGCGCGGCACAGAGGAGATAATCCCCGAGGACGAATTCGTAAAGAAACTGGAGCGCTCGGAGAGGGAGCAGAAACCCCTGATCGTAAAGGCCGGTTTCGATCCCACTGCGCCGGATATCCATCTCGGGCATACGGTGCTGCTGAGGAAGATGAGACATTTCCAGAAGATGGGCCACACCGTGGTGTTCCTCATCGGTGATTTCACCGGTATGATAGGAGACCCGTCGGGAAAGTCGGAAACGCGCAAGCGCCTCACCCGGGACGAGGTGCTCGCCAACGCCGAGACCTACAAGAAGCAGGTGTTCAAGATACTCGATCCGGCCGTAACCGTTGTCGATTTCAACTCGCGCTGGTGCCAGCCCATGGGTTTCGGCGACGTACTGGAGCTCACATCGCGCTACAACGTGGCCCGAATGCTCGAGCGCGACGACTTTGCCAACCGCTACCGCGAAGGCAAGCCGATTTCCATCCTTGAGTTCATGTATCCGCTGGTGCAGGGATACGACTCGGTGGCGCTGAAGGCCGATATCGAGTTGGGCGGCACCGACCAGAAGTTCAACCTGCTGGTGGGCCGCGACCTACAGCGTGAATACGGCCAGGAGCCCCAGGTCATCATGACGCTCCCGCTTCTGGTGGGGACCGACGGCTCGCAGAAGATGTCGAAGTCCCTCGGCAACTACATCGGCATCAACGAGTCGCCGCGCGAGATATTCGGAAAGGTGATGTCCATCTCCGACGAGCTCATGTTCCTGTATTACCGCCTGGTGACCGACGTTCCCTACGCCGAGATCGAGACGTTCGAAAAGGGCATGAGGGACGGCTCCGCCCATCCGCGCGACATCAAGGTCCGCCTGGCGAGGGAGATCTGCGCTCAGTTTCACGACGCCGAAACGGCCGAAAAGGCCGAGGCCGAGTTCAATAAAATCTTCGTGCGCAAGGACCTCCCGGACGAGATCCCGGAGTTCGCCATTCCGGCGGGGGAGTCCGCCGGAGGCTCGATCTGGATCGCCAAGCTCCTTGTACTTTCCGGCATGGCTTCCAGCAACGGGGAGGCGCGCCGGCTCATCAAGGGCGGGGGGGTGTACGTGGACAACGGCAAGGTCGAAAGCGAGGATTTCGAACTCTCGCTTCCCTGTGACTGCGTCGTGAAGGTCGGCAAGCGCCGCTTTATACGGATACGGGGCTGATTTTTTTGTAACCCACCGGAAACCGGCATGTCGGATAAGAGTGACCTTGAGGTAATCGACAGGGTGCTTGCGGGGGATATCGAGGCGTTTTCCGCGATCATCGAGAAGTACCAGGACCGGGTGTTCCGCTATGCCTATTCCCGGGTCTACAATTACGACGAGGCGCTCGATATCACCCAGGAAGTATTTCTCATGGCGATGGAGGCCCTGCGTTCCTTTCGGAGGGAGGCTAAGTTCTCCACCTGGCTTTTCAGTATAATGGTGAACTACTGCAAAAACTTCCGAAAGAAACGTGACCGTTTCCCGTCGGTAGCCCTGAGCCGATCTGACGGCGGGGACGAGTTCGAGATCCCGATTCCCGACGAGAGGCAAACCCCGGAAGACGATGTAATCACCGGGGATACCCTCCGGATCGTGAAGGAGGAGCTCTACGCCCTGCCTGACGATTACAAGGAGATTCTCGTGCTGAGGGACATCGAGGGGCTTCCCTACGGGGATATTGCGCGGGTTCTTGGTATTCAACTCTCCAACGTAAAGGTGCGGATACACAGGGGGAGAGAGCTCTTGAAGAAAAGGCTCGCCGAGAGGGGACTTTTATGACAAGGGAACATGTACGTTTCGGTCTGCTTTCAGATCTGCATGACGAGGTGATGGACGCCGCGCGCAAGGAGTCGGTGCTGGACCATCTGCGCGACTGTTCCACATGCGACCGGGAATACCGGGAGATAGGACGAATGGTGAGGATGGTCTCCTGCCTCCGGTCCATGTGTATTCATTCGGGGGATGATTTCACCCGCGCCACGCTCTCCCGCATCATCATCTGCGAAAAGAAAAGGAAACGACAGGTATACTATAAAAGGATGATCCCCTCCGCGGTCGCGGCGATGGTGATATTCCTCGTGGGGATAGATCAGTTCCAGAACTCCCCCACCGGGACAAGGCCGGGCGCCGTGAGGATGGCGGCAGGTTCCGGCAGCGGAGAGATCCTCCGCGAGATAGGGAGCGCTTACGACATGCGCAGGACGATCTCGATTTTAAAGAAAAATCGGGCGCGCGTTACCATGGTCACCGACAGTTATATCGAGGCGGAGGCCTCCAGTCTCTCCATCGACACTATCCAGCGCGAATGTGAAGGTTCGGTCCCCGCCGGGATGCATGGATTCGCGACGGCCGTCGGGTACACCGAGGGCGGCATGCAGGACGGCATGGTTCTCTCCTCGGGCTTCATGCAGCCGAGAACGGGCGATCCGTCTCGAAACGTACGTGTGAGAATCAATCTCCGCTAGCCTTTTCCGCAGTGGCTCGCGGTTTGCCCGCCCGCTTTCCTCTTTTTAATTGCTTTTTCCCGCGCATTCGGGTAGTACTGACCCTCGAAGAGGCCGTGAAGGCCTAATGCCGGTCTCCCGAGGCAATTAGAGGACTGACACCGGGGCGGGAATGCTATGATAACCATAAGTATCATCTCATCACTTGTCGCGTCGATTCTGCTGCCCTTTATGGCCCTGTTCGTCATGTACAAGGACTGGCGCGACCAGGTGCACCGCTACTACGCTCTGCTAACCGTGTCCGGTTTCGGAATCCTGTTCACCATGTTCATCACTTATGCTTTCCCGGATTCCCCTTTTCTCACGGAAATCAACCGGATAACGCAGGCCGCGACCGCCTTCACCTTCACCTCGCTGTTCGGCGTATCCCTTGTTTTTCCAAAGGGCGAAAGGCGGTTCCCGTTCAAATACAGCGTTTTGATCTTTTTCCCGACGATCATCATCAGTGTGATCGCGAACTTCACCGACTGGAACATCACCGCGGCCTACTTCAAGGAGGGAGTTCTGGTCAGGGACTTTAATTTTTTCTACGTGTACTACGCGCTCGTGGTGCTGATATATCTTCTCCTCGGTACGGGCAACTTCATTATCAAGTATTTCAGGACGACGGTCAGGATTTACCGGCTCCAGATGCGCTTCGTGTTTATCGGCACTTCCATAGGAATCATGGGCGGGGCGGTCTGTTCAATCGTGCTTCCGCGCTTTTTCGGTTACTCGGAGCTGTACGTTCTGGGGCCGTCGCTCGCGTCGTTTATCGCCTTCGGATCGCTCTTCTATTCAATTATTTCGTACAATGTTATGGATATCACCACGGCGGTGCACAAGACCGTCACCTATACGATAATCTCGATGGCTATTTTCGTTCCGATTTTCCTGGTGCTGGGCGCATGGGACTCGAACCTCTGGTCGGCGGGCGAGGCGCCGCTCTTCGTGGTGGCGGGGGTCGTGGTCATCATATTCATCCTCTTTTCCGTGTACGTGCAGCCGGCCATCGACCACGCGTTCAAGCGGAGACAGTACGAGTTCGAGTCGATCATCGACAGTTTTGTCCGCGATGTGGGCGGATTGAGGGACTTCACGACCATCATTCAGCGCTCGGTGGACATCCTGCACGATTCCCTTTTCCTGAAGAGCGCGTTTTTCATCCTGTTCAATAACGACTCGAAGCGTTACGAACTGGCGTACCAGAAGGGCTCCCAGGTGGCGGTGCCGCCGCTGGAGAGGGGATCGCCGGTCATCCGCTGGTTCCTGCGCAACCAGGAAGTGCTTTCCGCCGACAGGGTCTACACCGACGAGAAGAGCTTTGCGGAGATCAAGGGCGACTTCCTGGAGTTTTTCTCCGCAGGCACCGTCCGGATCGTCATCCCCATCTATCACGAACGCAGGGTGCTCGGGCTCCTCTGCCTGGGAGACAAGGATTCACTCGCCGCGTACAAGCCCGACGAAATCGAAAAACTCGACTTTTTCCGCTCGGAAAGCAACACGCACATCTCCAACGCGCTCATCTATGAGGAGTCGAAGCGTCAGCAGCTCATCGGCCGGACCATGGACCTGTCCTCGGACATACTCGCCAAGGCGGTGCCGCTCAAGCTCCCTAACCTTATCGGGATCAAGTTCGGCGCGTTCGTGGTGCCCCGGTACGGGGAGGGCATAGATTATTTCGACTTCATACGTCCGGGAAGCCACGGGGTGGGCGTGGTCGCGACCGACATCGCGGGCGTCGGAATCAACAGCGCGCTCTACTCGGTGGTCCTGCGCTCGGCCTTCCAGTCGTGCATCGAGGAGGCGCCGTCCGCGTATTCGGTGATCCAGAAGATGAACAACGCGGTGTACGAATACGGGTCCGGCGAGAGCGGTCTCATAACGGCCTATTATCTGTACTACGATCTCCGTTCGATGCGGCTCATCTACTCCAACGCGGGCTTCCCGCCGCTGGACCTCTACCGCATCGACAAGAACGATTTCGACGAGCTCGACACCGAGGGGATTCCCCTTGGATACGATCCCAAGGCGAGCTATGGAATGGGGCGCACCAACCTGCTCCGCGGCGATATCGGAATCGTCTATTCGAAGGCGCTGGTCACGTCGAAGAACCAGAAGGGTGAGGCCTTCGGCATCGGCAACCTCCGCGCGGTGATCAAGGAGCATCGCGCGGAGCGTCCCGAGGAGATCGCCGCCGCGATAAAGGACCGCTTTCTGTCCTTCCTGGGACTGGCGTCCCCGGAATCGGACATCGTGGCCATTCTCTTCAAGATAATCTGAGGCGGCCCGGCCGGAAACCGCCGGTTTATTCGCCGGCGCTTTCCGGGTGGAAATGCCTGTGGACGACCCGGGCGGTTTTCGCCCCCAGGCCGGGTATGCGCGCGATCTCGTCCTCCGACATTTCCGGGATCTTCGCGGGTTCCGCCACGCTGCGCAACAGGAGCGACTTTTTCTTCGCGCCGATCCCGGGAATCCCGTCGACCGCCGAGGAGGTCATCTCCCGGTCGCGAAGGGTGCGATGATAGGTGATGGCGAACCTGTGCGCCTCGTCGCGGGCCGCCTGCAGTATCCTGAGCCCGACCGAGCTTTCAGCCAGGCGCAGGGGCGGCGTATGCGGATCGGTATAGACCTCCTCCAGGCGCTTGGCCAGGGACACTATCACCACCGGAGCCCCGAGCGCGTCGCGCGCCTCCATCGCCCGCGCCAGCTGTGTCGGTCCTCCGTCGACGACGATGAGGTCCGGAAAGGGAATGTTCTCGTTGATGAGGTGCTGGAGCCGCCTGCCGACGACCTCGTGGATCATGCCCGGATCGTTGGCGCCCTCGTATCCCCTTATTTTGAACCGGCGATAGTTCTTCCTGTCCGGCACCCCGTCCCTGAACTCGACCATGGAGGCCACGGCGTGTTTACCCTGTATGTTCGATATGTCGAAACAGTCTATCACCTCGGGAGGACCGGGAAGGCCGAGAAGATCGGACAGTTCGACGAGCCCTTTTTCCCTGTCGGCGAATTGCCGGTGCGCCTGGCGATCGGCAATGACAAGGTCGATGTTTTTCTGTACCATGCGGATTATGCCGCGTTCGTCGGCCGACCTGGGGGGCGAAATGACGGTCTTCCGCGAAGAAAGAGTCGCGAGGTACCCGCTCACGGTGGCACGGTCCGCCGGATCGGATGAAACCACGACACGCGGCGGGACTTCCGAGGTCCGGTAATATTCAACCAGGAACGTCTGGATGATCTCTCCCGGGGTCGAAAAGCGCGCGTTTTCGAATACGAATATCTTGCGCCCCACGAGCGCTCCCGCACGGAACTCGAAAAGCAGGACCACCGCCTCGTCTCCGTCGGTGGACAGTCCCACGAAGTCCTGATCGCCGCCGACCGGCGCCAGCACCTTCTGGTCTCCCGTTATCTTTCTGATGTCGGCGATCACGTCCCGCATGCGCGCCGCCTTCTCGTATTCCATGCGCGCGGCGTAGCCGTTCATGATGGAGGTGAGGTCGTCGATGACCGGGTCGGTGTTCCCCTCGAGGAAACGCATTGCGTTACCAACGATCGCGCGGTATTCGTCCGCGGACATCGCCCCCCGGCAGATACCCTGACAGCGGTTGATCTGGTAATTGAGGCAGGAGCGCTCGTGCTCCTTGAGTGGAAGAGGACGGGCGCAGGTTTTCAACTTGAAGGCAGTGTTGATGGCGGTGATCATCTGTCGTGCGGCCCTCGCGTCGGTATAGGGGCCGAAGTAGCGGTTTCCGTCCTGCGCGAGCCGCCGGGTGAACACGAGCCGCGGATACTCCTCGTCGAGCTTCACCATTATGTACGGATAGCGCTTGTCGTCCTTCAGCCGGATATTGTATCGGGGCTTGTGTTTCTTGATAAGAGTGTTTTCGAGCAGAAGCGCCTCGACCTCGGAGTCGGTCATGATGTACTCGATATCGGCGACGCTCCGTACCAGCACCCTGGTTTTGGCGTCCAGGTCGGATTTCTGAAAATACGACGAAACGCGCTTTCGAAGCGAACCCGCCTTGCCCACGTAGATGATCTCGCCCGCGGCGTCTTTCATCAGGTAGACGCCCGGTTGATGGGGGAATTGCGCGAGTTTAAGCTGGAGATCGTTCTCCGGTTGTTTCATCGCCGTACTGCAGTTTCCTTATCTTTTCGATGTATTGCTTCGTCAGCTCGTTGCCGGGATTGGCCTGGAGCGCCCGTTCGAACATGTCCATGGACTTCGCGTAGTCCCTTCTGCGCGCGTAGATGACACCCAGATTGAAATAACTTCCGAAGCCCTCCGGCTTGAGGAAGGTGAGGGTGGTGAAGAGCGCCGCCGCGTCATCCAGCCTGTTCTCCTTGAGAAGCGTCACCCCGAATTTGAATATATCACCGAGAGTGTCCTTGTTCTCCAGGTCGGCGAGGATTTTTTCCTTTTCCTCGAAGTTTTTTTCGCGCGCCTTCAGCTCGCGAAGCCCTCCCACCAGGCTGTTGAACGATGTGGCGAGCTCAACGAGCTCCTCGTCGGCGCCCGCGTTGAGGTTCACGTCGAGCTCGCCGGCAGTCGCCTTCTTCATCGAGGAAGCGAGCCCGTCGATGAGCAGCGTGAAGTTGTGCATGAAGAGGTAGCTCACGCCGAACACCGCGAGCACGAGCGCGATTGCGAGGATGGCCACGATCTTTTTCATCCTGCTTATCTCGGCCGAATACCCGTCCAGCGCCGTCTGGAGGGCCGTCGCGGAAAACAGGAACTGGAGCACGACCTCCTTCTTCCCCAGCGTGAAGGGCACGTACGCGTTCTGCCAGTACACGCCTTTCGAGGACCGCACCAGCGGATCGACAGCCGGCTCGAACAGGCCCTTCTTGAGATACCCGGCCTCCCTGTCTTCTCGTACTACGGCGTCCTTCGCGATGCCGGTGTCGGCCGCGGGATTGAGGGTAATCGTTTCGGCGGCCCGGAAGTAGTTTTCGTCGGCCGTGCGGGTGAAAACGACGGCGCCCACGCAGTCGGTTTCCGCGCGGCAGAGTGACTTCAATTCGGCCGCCAGGGCGGAGCTCTTTGTCGCGCCGCGCCGGGACAGCGCGCGGGCGAGGGCCTCGGCTTTCTGGAGAAGCAGGCGCTCGTGGTTGTCGACGATGGTTTTCGTGATGATCGAGTGATTGCCCCGGAGCACCTGGTTGAAGGCCACCGCGAGGATGAGCACGAGCGCCGAAACGATCGACGCGATGACGATGACGAAACGCCTGGAAATGCCCGCGCGTGCTTTCATTTGCTGGTCTCCTGTGGTATCGTTACGCGGAACAGGCTTCCCCGTCCCTCGGCGCTCTCGGCCTCGATCGTCCCTCCGTGGAGCTCCACGAAACGCTTGCAGATGACGAGGCCCAGTCCCGTACCTCCCTCGCCGCGGGTCCCCTCGGAGCGGAAGAACGAGTATTTTTCGAATATGGTGTTCAGGGCGCCCGGAGGCATGCCCGTGCCGGTGTCCCGGATGGTGAGCATCACGGCGCCGCTGTCGGTTCGTTGGGTCGAAACATGGATCTCGCCGTTCTCAGTGAACTTGACCGCGTTGTTGATCAGGTTGTTGATGACCTGCAGCATCTTCATCCGGTCGATCATCGCCCGGGGATTCTCGAGCCCGTTGTGGAAATGGATGGCGGTGTTCTTGTCGGAGGCGAGCAGTATGAAATTGTTGATGCTCGTATTCACCAGTTCGGCAATGTCCGTCTCTTCCCTGGAAAGCTGTATCACGCCGGATTCTATCTTGGAGATGTCGAGGAGCTCGTTGACCAGGGAATAGAGGTTGTCCGCGATTTCGCGGATGATGAGCAGGTGACTGCGCTGTGTGTCGGTGAGATCGCCCTTTTTGAGCAGATAGTTGGCGTAGCCTCCTATGGACGAAAGCGGTGATCGGAGGTCGTGCGAGACCACGGTGAGGAACTCGTC
>JAGODA010000428.1 GCA_017998475.1 Spirochaetota bacterium
TCTATATCCATCCACGCCATCGCATTGTTATAGCGAAAACCTCGGCCTACGCGGATTACAACAGGGACGGTGACGACATGGAGATCGAGTCGATCGAGATGTTCCGGGCCATCGCGCGGGCGATGGGCAAGTAAGAGTAAATCCTTAACGTACAATCCCCTGCCGTCCATTCGCTTTGATGCTGGACCCGGGTTATGCTCGATGCGCGATTGAAGACGGTATAAGCGCCGGCTTCAATTATTAAAATATAGTTGTTACTTTACCGAATGTCATTGCGAGCCCCGGCCGTATAGGGGCGTGGCAATCTCATACAGCATCTGGTTTTTTTAGTTATGACGTGTTGCATTTTGAGATAGCCACGTCGGCCTGAGGCCTCCTCGCGATGACACTTGCCAGTCATGGAACAACTCAAATTTGCAAGATTATGAGTGCAGGGTGTGAGTATTTCGTTTGTTCACAGTGCGAAGGTAAAAGAGAGCGGTTGATGCATGCCGTTCTCTAAAACCGGTAACCGATGTTGACATGCAGGATTATCTCGTCTTTCCCGGCTCCTTTCGCCACGGTGAATTCGAGCGGACCGATGACGCTGAGCGCACCCAGGCTGAGCCCGTAGCCAAGCAGGAGGTCGTCGGTGTTTTCCAGGTCCTCCCTCCGCTCGGTCATCTTCCCGGCGTTGGCCTTGAGCGATACGAATATCTCCCTCCACGGTTCGAGCTGCAGCGCCCCGTAGGCCACGGCCATGTGTCTGCCCGACACCTCCATATAGTGCAGGCCCATGAACGGATAGACCCCGCGGGCGTTCGAATAGACGCTTCCCATGTAAAAAAGGTGTGGGGCGTAGACCGTGTGGCCCCTGATGCTGCCTCCGTACGCTCCCAGCTGGATGGTGAAACGCCGGTGGACCGGGAGCGCCGTTGAAACCTGGGCGGAGTATTTGTAGACGGGGTGGTAGAGTGTTTTCTCTTCGGCCCCGGAACCCAGGCCGATGCGCATGGCCTCCAGGTAGAGGAAGAGCCCGCTGCGGGTGAAGACCACCCTGTCCAGCGTGTCGAGCATCATGAACGCGTAGTAGTTGAGGAAATCCATCGAGCCGCCTTCCCAGTCGGGCGGTGCGATTTTCTTTTCAATCGTGATGTACTGCTTCTGAATCGCCGCGCCGAGCGCGAAGGGATTTGAAAAAGTCGTGAACAGCATGAAGTCGCCGCCGAAGGTGCGATAGTCGAGATCGGCGACGAGCTCGGTGTTCTGGTAAATGAACACGTCGTACTGGCTGTACCAGAAGATAAGCCCCGCGCCGATGCCCGGGCGAAGACCGGTCTGTATAATGTACGATGTCTCCATCATCGGGTTTTCGCTCAGGTTGAGGTCGATCGACAGCTTCGATCCCTCGCCCGCGATGTTCCGGAAGGTCGTGTTGAGGAGCAGCGCCGCGTTCTGGTCGCTGTCGTAGTGCAGGCCGACCCTGAACCAGTCGGTGGTCGATTCCTTCACGCGCACCACCAGGATGTCGCCGGGCGGGTCGGGCTCAAGCCGGTAGTCCACGCGCTCGAAGAACATGGTCCCGTATACGCGATTGATCGCGTTTTCTATCTCCTCGTGGCTCAGCATGTTGGGGGTCTTAAGGCCGAGCGCCCCTCGCACAAGGCTCCTCGAGACCCTGTCCAGCCCGCGGATTTTAATGCCGGTGATCAGGCGCCTGTCGGTGCGCTGTGAGAGCGGAACGGTCTCCGCCGGGGCCTTGTCGCGGACATCGCGCAGGAGCGCGAGTATTTCCGGAAGTTTTTTGCGGGCCGCCTCCTCGCCCCGGCGTATCAGCTCTCGCGGGTCGTCGAAGCTCGAGGCGGTGAATCCGCCGACGTCGGGGGTGATGAGCGCGTCGCAGAGGGAACGCTCGCGCTCGTTCGACAACTCGCCGAGGAAATAGACCGACTGCTCCATGATCCTGGCGAGCGAGTCCAGTTCGTCCCTCCTGTATAGCGGGGTCTGAACGTCCACGCCGATTACTATGTCGATACCGCGCTCCCGCGCGACCGACGCCGGAAAGTTGAGTACGATCCCGCCGTCCGAATACAGGCGCCCGTCGATTTCGACCGGCGTGAAAATCGACGGGATCGCCATGCTCGCTCGCAGCACGTCCGGCAGAAAGCCCCCGTCGAACACCCTGGGCTTGCCGGTCTCGAGGTCCGTCGCCACGCAGGCGAACGGAATCGGGAAATGGCCGAAGTCGCGCACCCTGTGAACGGGCAGGGTGAGGCGGGAAAGTTCCATGGAAAGCTTCTGTCCGGGGATGAATCCCGAGGGCAGTGTTATGCGCCCGTTGCGCAGGGGGAAGGAGAACGCGTAGCGGCCGTCGCCGAGCTTCTCCTGCATGGACATGTCTCGGTGCGATACGCCGTCCGCCAGGATATCGTTCCAGTCCATGGAGAGGGCGAGCTTTTCGAGGGTCGCGGCGTCGTAGCCGATGGCATACATCGCGCCGACGATGCTTCCCATGCTGGTGCCCGTTATGTAGTCGACGCGTACTCCCGCCTCCTCGAGCACCTTGATCACGCCGACGTGCGCGATGCCGCGGGCCCCGCCGCCGCTCAGAACAAGGCCGACCTTCGGCCGCCGGTCGGCGGCGGATTCGTCGGCCGGCGCGGCAAGGGAGAATGCGCGGGGCGCGAGCAAGAGCGCGCAGACGATAAGAATGGGGTATATTGCGC
>JAGODA010000429.1 GCA_017998475.1 Spirochaetota bacterium
GTGATAGACCGGAGTGGGCCTTCCCGCGTAGTCGCGGAGCAGGCGCGCGTGTTCGCGCCGCATGGCCGTATCTTTAAGGAAGCGCCGGTAGGCCTCCTCCAGTTCGTACAGGGCGTTTACCAGGCTATCGGGGACGAAGCGCCCGCCGTACACGCCGTAATACCCCTGTTTATCGGGCATGGATTTCATCGTATACCTCGCGGAGCGTGTTGAACAGATTCATTATCTTTTCCTTTGATTTTATTCCGGGAGCGTCTTCGATTCCCGACGATACGTCGATTCCATACGGCCGAATCAGGGCCAGAAGTCTCCCGAGGTTCGCCGCGTCGATGCCGCCCGCGACTATGGCGCGCTCTATATACGGAAACCCGCGGAGCGCTTCCCAGTCGAAGGGCTTCCCCGTTCCGCCGTAGAGGCCCGCGTCAAAGCGGTCCAGAAGAAGGAGCCCGCGCGCCGGCGCCCTCGAAAGCGCTTCCATGTCCTCCGCGCCGCTCACTCTGTACGCCGTGATGACGCGGATGCGGCCGTCAAGACGCTGCGCGACGAGCGGGTCGTAGACCTGGGCGCAGTCCATCCGCGCGCCCTCGGCCGTCCGTGCGATGCTGTCCGCGTCGTTCCCGGTGAAGACCCCGACGCGCAGAACGCCCGTCCCGTCCAGTACGCGGGAGAGAGTCCGTGCGCGCTCCATGCTCACGAAGCGCGGCGAGGCCGGGTGGAACACGAAGCCCGCGGCCGAGAGCGGAAATTCCGCGGCCGCGGCCAGGTCCTCCTCGCGCGTGAAGCCGCAGAGCTTAACAAACACGGTCCATCTCCCCGATGAGTCTTTCCGGGTCGGCGGCGCGCATGAGTGTCGTTCCGACAAGGAAAACGCGCGCGCCCGTGTGCTCGCGCGCGCGGCGCACATCGTCGGCCGATTCGATGCCGCTCGCGCACACGCGCGTCACGCCATCGGGAACGGCGCGGAGCGTGGCGAAGGCGGTTTCGCGCTCCATTCGAAGCGTGCCGAGGTCGCGCGTGTTCACCATGAGCACCTCCGGGGAGAGGGCGAGCGCTCCGTCGAGCTCTCCCCGTTCGTGCACTTCGACGAGCGGCGCGATTCCCACACTCAGTGCGTGCCGGTAGAGAGAGGCCAGGTCGCGCCGCGAGAGCATGCGCGCAATAAGGAGCACGATGTCGGCGCCGAGCGCGGCGGCCAGGTCGATCTGCTCCGGGAACCGTATGAATTCCTTGCAGAGCACGGGCGAGCGCACGACGCCCGCCGCGGCGGCCAGGTCGTCCCACGAGCCGCCGAAATGCGTTCGGTCCGTAAGCACGCTCACGGCGAGCGCGCCGGCCCTTTCGTATCGCGAGGCGATCGAGGCGGCGTTTCCATCCGCTATCGCGCCCGCGGAGGGCGAGGACCTCTTGACCTCGGCGATGATTCCGGGCTTTCCGGCGAGCACCGACGCGCCTTTAAGCGCCCTGGCGCGCGGCGGCGCGGCCCTCAGGCGCGCCCGGACTTCGGCAAGCTCGCGGCGCTTGAGCGCCGGCATGTGCGAGAGGATGAAGCCGTCAGTGCGCATTCCGATTGTCCCTCAGGGCCGAAAGGGTCGCCATCACGGCGCCGCCGTGGATTGCGTCGAGCGCGGTGGCGTAGTGCGTTTCGATCTCGCCTCCGTCGCGATGGGCGAACAGCGCGAGCGCGGTATTGAGCGCGATGAGCCTGCCGAGCGGTGTGGGCGAGGGCGATTCGATGGTTTCGACGAAGCGCTCCGCGTTTTCGGCCGCCGTGAGGTTCCGGGGGAGCGTTTCGGCCTCGGCGGCGGTTATGAAGCGGGACGGATCGATCGTGAATGAACGCACCCGGCGTCCGCTCACCACGCGCACCTCGGTGGGAGCGACGGGCGAAACCTCGTCCATGCCGCCCTCGGCCGAGTAGATGACGGCGCAGTCGTACTTGAGCTCCGCGGCCACGCCGGCGTAGAGCGGAAGCATGGCGGGGTGGAACACGCCGATCGCCTGACGCGGCGGGCCGGCCGGGTTGGTGAGAGGGCCCAGGTAGTTGAAGATGGTGCGCACCCCCAGCGCCTTCCGCACGGCGCCCGCGTGGCGCATGGCCGGGTGGTAGTTGGGCGCGAAAAGGAAGACGAAGCGGCGCTTTCTGAAATACTCGGCCGCCTCCGCTCCGGTAAGGCCTATGGGCACTCCGAGCGCCTCCAGGAAATCGGCCGAGCCGCTCCTGCTGGACACCGAACGGTTGCCGTGCTTGGCCACCGGAACGCCGAGCGAGGCCATGGTGAGCGCGACGGCGCTCGACACGTTGAACGAGCCCGAGTTGTCGCCGCCGGTCCCGCAGGTGTCGAACACGCCCGCGTCGCACAGCTCGAGCGGTGAGGCGAATGCGCGCATGGAGCGCACCGCGCCGAGGATCTCCTCCGGCGTCTCGCGCCGCACCTTGAGCGCCACCACCGCGGCCGCCATCTCGATCTCCGAGACGGCCCCCTGAAAGATGGCGTTGAACAGTCCTTCGCTCTCCAGGGCCGACAGGGTCCCTCCCTCCGAAAGCGTCCGTATTTCGCGTATCGCGCTCATATGCACCCTCCGATAAAATTTCCAAGTATGGTGAGACCGTGTTCCGTCAGGTACGATTCGGGATGGAACTGCACCCCCCAGGCGCGCCGCGTGCGGTGACGCACCGCCATGATCTCGCCGTCCGAGG
>JAGODA010000430.1 GCA_017998475.1 Spirochaetota bacterium
GTACCTGGATCGTTCGGACTGGCGCGTGAACGAAAACAGCAACATGAGCTACTCTCTGCAGGGGCTCAACAATCATATCGCGTCGGCGATCACCGCCAAGTACTGGCTGGAGCGGCTGTATCCTCCCGAGATACGCGAGTCCCACGTCTCCTGTGATTTCCATCTCCATGACCTTGGTCTTCTTTCCGCCTACTGCGTGGGATGGGACCTCCGCGACCTCCTTCTGCGCGGTTTCGGCGGGGTTCCGGGCAAGGTGGAGAGCCGCCCGGCGAAGCACTTCAGGAGCGCTCTCGGTCAGGTGGTAAATTTTTTCTACACACTCCAGGGGGAGTCGGCCGGCGCCCAGGCCTTCGCCAATTTCGACACCTATCTCGCCCCCTTCATCTTCTATGACCGGCTTACGAGGACCGAGGTGAAGCAGTGTCTGCAGGAGTTCGTCTTCAACATGAACATTCCGACCCGCGTCGGTTTTCAGACCCCCTTTACCAATGTGACGCTTGACCTCAAGGTGCCATCCACCATCGGGGACGAATACGTCGTCATAGGCGGTGAGATCAGGGACCGGAAATACCGCGAGTTTCAGGAAGAGATGGATATATTCAATGTCGCGTTCGCGGAGTGCCTGCTGGAGGGCGACGCCCGTAACCGTATCTTCACCTTTCCCATCCCGACCTACAACATTACCGCGGACTTCGACTGGGAAAACCCGGCGCACGCAAGGTTGTGGGAGATGACGGCCAAGTACGGCATTCCCTATTTCGCTAATTTCATCAATTCCGACATGGACCCCGAGGACGCCCGCTCCATGTGCTGCCGGCTGCGGCTCGACAACCGGGAACTGCGCAGCCGTGGAGGAGGGCTGTTCGGCGCGAACCCGCTGACAGGAAGTATCGGCGTGGTGACCATCAATATGCCGCGGCTCGGATATCTGGCGAAGGACGAGACTGAATTTTTCGAACGGCTTTCGTACCTTATGGATCTCGCCAGGGATTCGCTCGAAATAAAGAGAAAGGTGCTGGAGAACTTTACGCTGAGCAATCTGTACCCGTACACGCGGGTCTATCTGTCCGATATCTACGAGCGTAACGGGCGGTTCTGGCTTAACCATTTTTCGACCATCGGGCTTGTCGGGATGAACGAGACATGTTTGAACCTGCTGGGATGCGACATCTCGACGAGCGAGGGGAAGGAGTTCACCATCCGCGTGCTTGATTTCATGCGCGAGCGCATCCGGGGATACCAGGAGGAAACCGGGAACCTGTACAACCTCGAGGCGACGCCCGCGGAGGGCGTAAGCTACAGATTCGCGAAACACGATAAGGCCGCCTATCCCGACATTAAATCGGCCGGGTCGAACGAGCCCTATTATACAAATTCCGTGCATCTGCCGGTTGGATACACCGACGACATCTTCGACGCGCTGGACCATCAGGACGAGCTGCAGACGCGCTTTACCGGAGGGACGGTGGTGCACGGCTTCATAGGGGAAAAGATCGATGATCCCCAGATGGTGAAGCACCTCGTGCGACGCATAGCCGAGAACTATTCGCTGCCCTATTTTACCATCACGCCTACGTTCAGTATCTGCCCGGTGCACGGCTACATCGCCGGCGCCCACAGGTTCTGCCCCTACGATCATACGGAGGAGGAACTGGAGAGATTCGGCGTTGAGATTACCGCCAGAGATGCCGATTATAATAAAAAGAAAGCCATGTAACAGGAGAACTTGAAGATATGAAGAAGGAAAAACAGATCCCCGTTGAGGTATATTCCCGAGTGGTCGGTTATTTCAGGCCGGTAAACCAGTGGAACAAGGGGAAGCGCGAGGAGTTCAATGAGAGGAGGGAATTCTCCCTCAGGGAAGTTAAAGAAGCGTGCATTTATGAATATAAAGGGAATACACAAAACCTCTCTGATAGACTTTCCCGGTAGGATAAGCTCGGTCTTCTTCACCGGGGGATGCAATCTCCGGTGCGGCTACTGCCATAATCCCGAGCTCGCCTGCAACAGCGGGTGCCTGCGGTCATATTCGAACGACGAGGCGCTCGGATTCCTCAGAAAAAGGCGCGGCCTCATAGACGGAGTCACCATCTCCGGCGGCGAGCCCACCATCTCGGGAAATCTGGAGTCGTTCATCTCCGCGGTCAAGGAGATGTCGATGGCGGTGAAAATCGACACCAACGGCCTCAATCCCGCCGCGGTGTCGCGGCTGGTTGAGAACGGGCTTATAGACTACGTCGCCATCGATATAAAAACCTCGCCGCAGAAGTATGATTTCGTCGTCGGCAGACACGTGGATTTTTCGCGCGTTGTGGAAACCGTCGGTATAGTCAGAAGTTCCGGGCTCGAGTACGAGCTGAGAACCACCTGCATTCCGCGGTACGTCACGCTCGAGGATTTCGGAAGCATCGGCGAAACGCTCGGCCGCGTTAAACGCTATTTCCTGCAGCAGTTTGTGCCCGACGTCACCCTCGACGAGTCTTTTCACGACCTTCTGCCGTATCCCGTGGAGACCTTGCGCGTTTTCAGGGAGTATGTTTCAACTTTCGCCGAGCTGTGCGAACTGCGCGGAGTCTGAGAGGAAACCGTTCGCTACCCCGCCGCGCCTGTACGTGTCAACCTGGGACAAACAGTATGATCCGCCGGTATATCACATTCGCCCTGATTACCATCTGCGCGCTTTCAGGC
>JAGODA010000431.1 GCA_017998475.1 Spirochaetota bacterium
GCAGGTAAAACCCAAGATCGACCTTACCTTCGCGAACGGCCTTCGTTCGATCCTGCGCCAGGACCCCGATGTCATTATGATCGGGGAAATACGCGACCTCGAGACCGCCGAGATAGCCGTGCAGGCCGCGCTGACCGGCCACAGGGTGTTCTCCACACTGCACACCAACGACGCCGCCAGCGGAGTCACCCGTCTCATCGACATGGGTGTCGAGCCTTTTCTCATCACCTCGTCGGTGAACGCCTTCCTCGCCCAGCGGCTTGTTCGAAAAATCTGCCCGAACTGCCGGCAGGTCTACCGCCCCACCGCGCAGATGCTCTCGCAGCTGGGCATGAGCGCCGCGAAAATCAAGGGGACGAAGTTTTTCCACGGCAAGGGATGCGAGAAATGCCTGGGGACCGGGTTCATGGGGCGGACCGGTATTTTCGAGTTCCTCCCGCTTTCCAACGATATACGGCGAATGATAATAGGCCGCGCCGAGGCCTATGAAATCAAGGAGCAGGCGATACGGGAGGGGATGGTTACTCTTCTCGCCGACGGACTCCAGAAGGCGATGGCCGGCGTCACAACGATCGAGGAAGTGCTGAGGGTGAGCTGAGATGATCTTCGAGTACCAGGCGCTGAACAGGAAGGGCGATACGGTCGCCGACGTGGTGGACGCTCCCAGCGAGCAGGCTGCCCGCCAGAAGATCCGCGGCCTGGGGCTCTATCTCGTGAAACTCGAGGAACACGGCGGAAAGCCCTCGGCCGCCTCGTCCGCGTCGAAGAGCGGACTGCGCCGGGCGTACGAGGAGCTTCGGTATTATCTCGATTTGAAGTTCAGTTCCAAGCAGGTCGGTATCTTCTCGCGTCAGCTCGCGGTGCTCCTCGGGGCCGGGATGCCGCTATTGGTCGCGATCAACGACATCATCGACCAGGTGGACAACCGCAACTTCAAGAGCATCGTGGTCGACATCAAGGAGAAGCTCGAGGAAGGCTCGTCCTTTTCGGCCTGTCTCGAGAGGCATCCCATAGTTTTCACCGAGATGTACATCAACATGGTGCGCGTCGGCGAGAGCCTGGGCTCGCTCGACCAGGTGATCGAGCGGCTGGCGGAGCTCGAGGAGAAGAAAAACATACTGAAAGGCAAGATCCAGGCCGCGCTGTGGTATCCCGCGTTTCTGATATTCTTCGCTGTTCTCGTCGTCCTCTTCATCATGATCAACATAATCCCTTCACTCACGCGCATGTTCCTCGAGCTCGGCAAGGACCTTCCGCTGCCCACCAGGGTGGTGATGGGATTCAGCGACTTCCTCGCGACGTTCTGGCCGCTCCTGCTGGCCGGCGTGGTGGCCGGCGCGCTCTTTCTGCGTAAGTACGTTAAGACACCCGAGGGCCGGCGCAAGGCGGACGAGCTGAAGCTTTCGATACCGCTTGTCGGGAACCTCTACCGGAAGCTCGTCGTGCTTCGCTTCACCCAGAACCTCGGGGTGCTGCTTTCCAACAGGGTCGACATAATGAAGTCGTTCGAGATCGTCAAGAAGATCGTCGTCAACTCGGTCATCGAGGAGAAGATCGACGAGGCCGCCGACCGTATCCGCGAAGGCTCCTCGGTGTCCACCGCGCTCGCCAGGGCCGATTTTCTCCCCAGGCTCGTCATCGGCATGATCGCCGCGGGCGAGGCGAGCGACCGGCTGGACGCGATGCTCCAGAACATCGGGCGTGTGTACGAAACCGAGCTCGACCTGACGGTGACCAGTCTGACCAGCATGATCGAACCGATAATAATCATCATCATGGGCGTTGTCATCGGGCTTATCGTCATCGCGGTGCTTCTGCCCATTTTCGAGATGAACCTAATACTACAGTGAGGAAAACATGAAAAAGATTCTCAGAGCAATCGCCGGGCGCGCGGCGGAAGCGATGTCCGGAATAAAGGGGAACGGGGGCTTCACGCTCATCGAGCTCATGATAGTGATCGCCATCATCGGCATACTGTCCATTATCGTGGTGCCGCGCTTCATGGATATTCCGCAGAAGGCGCGCGTGGAGGCGGCAAAACAGCAGATAGCGGCCTTCGGCCTGGCGCTCGACCGTTACAATCTTGACAACGGCACCTATCCGACGACCGAGCAGGGACTGGCGGCCCTGATAGAACGGCCCAATTCCGAACCCGCCCCGATGAACTACAACGAGGGTGGATATCTGAAAAAGAAGGAGCTTCCCAAAGACCCGTGGGGGCGCGACTACATATACCGCTCGCCCGGCGACCACGGAAACGATTACGAGATCATGAGCCTCGGCGCGGACGGCAGGGACGGCGGCGAGGGCGTGAACGCGGACATACGAAGCTGGTAAGAGACCCACTGCCAGCCGTGAACGCGACCGGAAGGGCGTCCATCATCCGGGGCCGGGGCGGTTTCACGCTCCTGGAGCTCATCGTGGTCATCACCATCATCTCGATCATGGCGATGCTGGTCGTGCCCCGTATACCGCGCTTCACCGGTACCGACCGCGGCAGCTTCATCATCCTGACCGGAATCGTAGCCCGCTGTTTCGACGACGCGTACCTCAAGGGCACTACAAATTATCTTATCGTACACCTTCACGACCGCGGAACCGAGATCGGGGAGTACGATGAAAAGATATTCGGCCGGCGGAACGGGCTGTCGGTGGTCACCCTGAACCGCGATGGCAGGTTC
>JAGODA010000072.1 GCA_017998475.1 Spirochaetota bacterium
AATTCAGGCGCGTCGGTCGTCATCCCGACCGCCAGGGGTCTTATCGACGGCCGGCGTGATTTCCGCTCGCATATTCGAACACCACGAGGTTTCTGATGATCGACACGGCCTCTCTCGTCACCTTTATCGTCTATCTGGTCATGCTGATGGCCATCGGCATCTATTTCTACCGCACAACGTCAAACCTCGAAGACTATCTCCTGGGTGGAAGGGGTCTCGGACGCTGGGTCACCGCCTTTTCGGCCCAGGCCAGCGACATGAGCGGCTGGCTCATGATGGGCCTTCCGGGCGCGGTCTATCTCACCGGCATGCCGGCCGCATGGATCGCCATAGGGCTCTTCATCGGCACGGCGCTCAACTGGAGACTGGTCGCGGCCCGGTTGAGGGTGTATACACAGATAACGGGGTCCCTCACCCTGGCATCGTTCTTTGAGGAACGTTTCGGCGACCCCTCCGGATTGCTTCGCACCATCACCGCGCTCATCACGCTCATCTTCTTCACGATCTACGCCTCTTCGGGACTCGTCGCCTCGGGCAAGCTCTTCGAATCGATGTTTCACATGGATTACGCAACCGCCGTCGTTCTCGGTGGCGCGTTCATCATCACCTATACCTTTCTCGGCGGGTTTCTTGCGGTGTGCTATACGGACCTTTTGCAGGGCGCGCTCATGGTCATCGCGATCGTCGTCGTACCCGCCATAGGGTGCCACATGGCGGGAGGACCCGCGGCGATCGTTTCGACAATGGCGGTGCGGGGAATTCCCGCCGGGCTGGTTCCCGCGGGCGGCATCAGCGCGCTCGCGATCATCTCCGCCGCGGCGTGGGGACTCGGATATTTCGGACAGCCCCACATCCTCACGCGCTTCATGGGCATTCGCTCCGGCTCGGAGGTCCCGGCGGCCACCGCGATAGCCCTCGTCTGGGTCGCGGTATCGCTCGCCGGGGCGATCGCCGTCGGCCTTATCGGCATCCCCCTTTTCGAAGGACTGTCCGGCGGCGACGAGGAAAAGGTGTTTCTGCGGATGATCGATACCGTGCTCGCGCCATGGGTGCGCGGCGTGATGCTGGCGGCGGTGCTCTCGGCCATCATGTCCACCATCGATTCACAGCTTCTCGTCTCGTCGTCGACGCTCACGGAGGATTTCTACAAGAAGGCCATACGGCCCGACGCCTCGGAACGCGAGATGATGTTCGTCGGGCGCGCGTCGGTCATCATCATATCCGTAATAGCGCTTCTTCTGGCGCTCAGGCCCGGCAATACCATACTGGGCCTTGTGGCCTACGCGTGGGCGGGCTTCGGCGCGGCCTTCGGTCCGGTGGTCCTGGCCGCTCTTTTCTCACGTCGCACAGGCTGGAGGGCGGCTCTGGCCGGGATGGTAACCGGAACTGTCGTACTCGTGGTATGGAAGAGCCTGGGGTTCGGCGCGGTACTCTACGAGATCGTGCCGGGCTTCGCCGCGAATCTGGCGGCGATCCTGATCGTCGACAGGATGAGCCCGGGCTCCGACGAGCGGGCGGAGCGCCGGTTCGACGAGGTCGTTAAAATCGTAAGGAATTTTTAGTCTTGACGGACCGCTTTCAATTCATAGTATTTTAGAAACCGTATGCGCCCCCGGGCGTTATGAACAATACCACAGAGGAAGGAACACCATGAAACGCATTATCTTCTGCATTGCCGCGTTCGCGTTCGCACTCTCATGCGGACCTTCGGTCAATCCCCAGCTAAAGGCTAAAATCGACGAGCAGTATTCCGCCTCCTCATCCCGCAATTACGGCACGGCGGGAAAATTCATGAAACCCATGCCCTACGCCGCCGGGCAATACGTCATACTCGGCACCACCGACGCAAAGGGGAACCGTTCGATCACCCGAACGATGATCGCCGGCCGGGACGAGGGCGGCTGGATCATCGAGAGCGCGACTCTCAACACCTCCGAGGAATCCGCGGTGCAGCTCTGCGTGCGCGGACTCGAAAAGGCCGCGTCCACCGGAAACGCCGAGAGCGTGGAGATCGTATGGATTAAGATAAAAAATGAAAAGGGCGCTATTCAGCGTGTCGAGGGCCCGGTGCTTGCCATGATGAAAGCCATGTATAAGAACAACCTCGCCTCCCTCAATGTAAAAGTGAACGCCTATGTCAACGGCGGCGCCATTACCGTTCCCGCGGGGACCTTCGCCGCGACGAACAGGGTGGAGATGGAGGCTACCTTCCTCGGGAAGAAATTCCGTTCGACGGGCTGGTACCATCCCGCGGTGCCGATCAACGGCATGGTGAAATCGGTATCGGACGACGGCAAAAACCAGACGGTGCTTCTCGGCTTCGGCCTTAAAGGAGCGGTTTCGGAATTCTGAAACTCACGCCGACAGGGCCGGGCCGCGACCACAACGGGGCTCGGCCCGGTTTTTCATTATTCCCTTTTTTCCCTCCCCTGGATGTAGCCCCAGCGCTCAAGCAGCCTGTTGACGTCCCGCGAAAGGTATTTCTCGTTTCGGACCCCCCGCAGACCGTCGTTCAACGAATCATGCCAGTACCTTAGCGACGCTCCCGCCAGATCCGCTACTTCCTGTGCCGGTTCGCCGCGCGCCGCGTCAGTATCCGTTTCCATCCTGTACACCCCCCCGTTACGCGGGAACAGCGGAAGCAGATATCGTCCCGCCAGGAGCGGGGCGCGGTCCGGTGTAACGAGTACGAGGGGAGCGCCCGCGGGAATCGTCTGGAAGCGGATGCGTCCCCCGGGAGGAAGCGTAAAATCGACCTCTTTCCTTCCAACCCTGTTCAACCCCATTCCCTTGCCGTCAACAGACAGGCCTTCCACGCCATAGAAGAACCCTTCGACCACACGCAGTCGGCCCCTGGCTGGCTGCCCTCCCGCCGCAATGTACCGGTCCGGCTGTTTGAACCGCTCCCGTAAAAGCAGTGACCGCATACGGGAAGCATCCTCGGGACGCTCCTTCACGATGTTTCTCCGCTCGTCGGGATCGGTCTTAAGATCGTAGAGTTCAGCGTATTCCTTGACAACATCACCGCCCCAGTGGAAGGGGCGGATGCCGAATCCGTAAAAGCGCTCCGCGTACTTGTATCCTCCGGCGCGTACCGAGTACATCATCCTCCCCTCGCTGTACACGGGGCGCTCGCCGCGCTCGGAGCCCTCCAGGATCGGCACGACAGATCCGCCCTGGAAGGCCACCGCGGCGTCGATACCCATTAAATCCACGATCGTCGGGACGATATCCATGCTTCTCACCTGCGTTTCCACGCGTACGCCACTGTAACCCGCCCCCCGGTGAGGTTTTATGATGAGGGGCACCCTGAGCTCCTCGTCGAACTGCGTCTGCCCGTGGGAATACAGGGCCCGCACGTCGGTATAGGGGCTCATCTCCTTGTCGGCGCTGAATATCTCACCATGGTCGGCCGTCAGCACGATGATCGTGTTATCATAGAGCTTCAGGCGCTTCAGCGCGTCGATCAGTCGTCCGACATAGTCGTCGGTATAGGCGACCTCACCGAGATACGCCCGAAACCAGGGATGAAGCGAGGGGAAGCGCGCGCGCAGCGGCTCCAGATACCTCCGCGGCGGGATGTAGGCGTTATGAGGGGCGTTGTAGTTGATGAACAGGAAAAACCGGCGGGACGCGTTCTTTTCGAGCCAGTCCACTGCCTCTTCGGTTATGTCCACCGTGTCTTCCACGGCCGACTGGTACTCTGAAAGCTCGTCGAAATCGAGGTCCACGCCGATTCCGGTATACTCGATGATGAACGCGTTGTTGCCGATCGAGCGGGTGATGTATCCCCGCCCCTTGAGAATGCTCGTTATAGGGCGCGTACCGCTGTGCCGGTAGAAATACTCTTTCTCTTCGTCGCTGACCGGTGGATAGAAAATATTGACCCCCGTGCGCGAGGCCTGTACCCCCGAAAGCATGCATATGGTCGACGGCCGGGTCCAATTGGAAACGACGAAATGCCTGGTAAAGGCGATTCCGTCGCGTGCGAGGGAATCGATAGACGGGGTGAGGCCATAGCGCCGTTCGATCGCATCGACAGTATCGGCCCTCAGCGAATCCACGGAAATGAACACAACGTTCGGCAGGGCGGAGGGACGTGGGCGTCCGGTAAAAATCCTTGGATTCGCGCAGAACACATGGGCCGGGCGGACGGAGCGGCCCGACAATCGGAGCTCCACGGAGGCTCCGTCAAGCGGAATTCCCTCGAGCGAGACGGAATACTCCTTCCAGTCTCGCTCCGGTATTCCCCGCGCTTCGGTTACGAATACCTCGCGGCGTTCATTCCGGCGAAGTATCGAGATCGCGAATTCACATGGCCTCTTGACTCCGCCCAGTCCTCCGAGAGAGAAGACAAGGGTGCCGCCGCGGGTTTTCGTGGCGAGGGGCAGAACGATCCGGCAGGGCGAGGATTCCGAGGCCCCCAGGTATACGGAGCGGCGCACGCTCTGAAACATTCGTTCGGTGTCGATATCGAATCCCACCTTCAGCAGACGCGGCGAATCCACTCCGTACGGGTTCCGGTAGAGCTTCTCGTAACGCACCAGATCAGTGTACTTGGCGGCAAAGCCGTCGTCTTCGACCAGGGCCGCACCGAAGCCGTCGATCAGGTCGGCGGCGATCTCCTCCCCGCTCGGCCAGCCCCATGCGGAACACCCTGCCCCGAGCAGGGCGAACAGCGCCATCTCCGCGAGGAGCCGGCGCACGGGATGAATCTTTTCCGGGTGCTTCTTCACGTGCCATCCTTCCGATACGGTCAAACGTCGGCGCCCATTGTATACCCGTTCTATTTTCCGGATACAAAAAAATCATCCACTCGTTCATGTATCGACGCGAAAATAGCGCTTTTCGCCGAAGTCCACGCGGTCTATCGCCATCAACTATAGCGATAAACAGGGGTCCACACCCCCCTGTCGAGTGTCCGTTCGCCGTGCGGACATCCCGACATTCGCGGCGGCGTGCGCTCCATCATCCGATCCGAAACCATGGACGCCACCTGCCCTCCGCGCGAGGTCGATGGCAAGGCGAATATATTCTCCTCCCGCATCATCACACCATCAGAGAAGACGCGGACCATCGCACGCATACCGAAGATGTCGTCATTTATCCCAACCTTCCTCAATCGCGGCAAAGACCCGCTTTTCTTAAATGAGATAAATGTGGTTCCGCGCGGCGGGCGGACGGCTCTTCCCATCGCCGCCTTCGAATCGATTCAGGTCGAAGCCATGGCCGTGGAACCGATAGTTACCCCGCTCTACCGGCTCTAAAAAAAGTATTGCTTTTGAGCCGAGCCGGTTCGAGTATAGGACGCACGGGGAGCATTTTCTTAAACCGCCCCCGTGGAACAAGGAGACCTCCCGATGAGCACCATGGATGAGAAACAGGTACTTCGCGTCGCCGAGCTCGCGCGACTCGACCTGACCGAGCAGGAGAAATCGGAGTACTCGCGCCAGCTTTCCGACATACTTGCCTACGTGGAGAAGATCGGGGAGATGGATACGGCCGACATTGGACCGACGGACCATATCGTCGATCTCTATAACGTGTTCAGGGAGGACCGCGTGCGCGAGTCTCAGGGCGCCGACGCCCTCAGGGCAATCGCCCCCCGTTTCGAGAACGGGCATGTGGTGGTACCGATAATAATCGAGGGACAGGAATGACGCGCCTGTTCATCGGCCTCCCCATTGACGATACGCTCCGCACGGCGCTCCGCCCCGTGTACGAGTTACTTTCCGGCCACGATCATCTGCTCAAAGCCGTCCCGCCGGAGAATTACCACATCACGGTGAAATTTCTCGGTGAGTGCGAGGGAAACGTGGCCAACGCGATCGAGAGCACCTTTCTCGAGATACCGGCCCCGGAGGCCGAAATACCTTTCACGCTGTCGGGCTTGGGCGCGTTCCCCGATTTAAAAAAGCCTTCGGTGATATGGGCGGGGCTCAATGCCGACAACGACATGATGGGCCGGCTGTATAAAAACGTGGAACGATTCACGGCGAACTTCCGCTTCAGGGAAGACAAGCGCGAGTTCATACCGCACCTCACGCTCGCCCGGCTTAAAAGCGGAAGGAAGATAACCGGCGATCTGCTGAAATACCTGGAGAAAAACCGGGACACCGTTTACGGCCAATCCGCGTTTACCCGACTCACGCTGTACTCGTCCAGGCTGACCTCCGAAGGAGCCAGCTACACCGCGCTTAAAACGATTTCATTCTGAACACGGACGCCGCCCTGACAGTGAAACCGCTTCTCCTGGATCCGCAAGGAGACAACGATGGCTGAATGCAAGCGATGCGGACGCTGCTGCCAGGACGTTCGACTGGCCGAGTCCCCCGACATGCTGGAGCGGGCGTACCGCTACTGGAAAAAATCCCCATCGATCGATCCCGCTTTCTCGGAGATATACCTGATCTACCCCATGCTGCGGTTTGTCCGGGAGGACCCCCGGGAGGACCTGCCGTACCATTACCGGTGTGTGCATTACGGTCTGGACGAACTCGGTATTCCTTCGTGCGCGATACATCCCATACGCCCCAGGATGTGTCGCGATTTCCCGTTTTACGAGGACACCGCGCATCTCGACCGCGAAGGCCCGGTGAGTCCGTACGAGGGCTGCGGGTATAACGAACCGGATCCGGGCACCGCGCCATAATCACCTTGACCTCAATAATACGCCGCGATATGCTCGCTCGCGAGGTACGGGCGAAACTGAATACAGTGCAGCAACGAAGAACAGAACATGGAGAGTAAGCAATGCTCTTTGGAAAACGGGCAAAGGCCACGGTTACAATCAAGCTGTTTTCAGGCATCAACCGCGACATCGGCCTTACCGACTACGATCCCTCCCGCGGAATCGCGATCGAGGTCCGCGAAGGCACGCGCCTTAAAAAGGCGCTCAAAAGGCTGGGCATGCGCAAACTGATGCACAATGCGTATTTCCGGAACGGAGAGCGAGCCGGACTCTGGACGCGCCTCCGTGACGGAGACGAAATCTCCTGCATCAAACCGTCCGCCGGCGGTTGAGCGTTCGGCCGCCCCCTTTCCCTCCGCCGGAATCGGACGGCAGGTACGTTGTATCGATGTTATGCATGGAGCGGAAGATGTTCACCCTGGCGTCAGGGTTGATGCGCTCCAGCTCGTCGATCACCCTCCCGGCGTCGGCCCTTTTGGACCTGTCACTCCAGGGGCACTGTGAACCAATCGCCGAAAGCCCCGCCGCACGCGCGTAATCCTCGACCTCCCGTTTGGTAAGAAGCCCGAGGGGGCGAATTATATCGAACTCCCCGCCGAACATCGAAAGTCTGAGCGGCATCGTTGTGAGTCTGGCGTTGAACGTCATGTTCAGGATGAGGGTCTCTATGACATCGTCGAGATGATGGCCGAAGGCAAGGCGGGAACAGCCCCGCTCCCTCATGAGCGCGAACAGTGCCTTTCTCCTGTGCCAGGAGCAATAAAAGCACCTTGAGTCAGGATTCGAGAAATCGATGTTGCCGGAAACCCGGCGCACAATGAGTTCCACCCCCCTCTCACGGCAGAATTCTCCGAGGACCGCGACATCCGCCCCACCCTCGAGCCTCTCAACACGAATGTGGGCCGCGGTGATGGAATACGTTATCGGAAGCCACCGTCGCCTCCCCGCCACGGCGTCCAGCAGAACAAGTGAATCCACACCCCCCGAAAGGGCGACAAGGATACGCTCCCCGTCCCCTATCATCCCGTGACGGTTGATAGCTTTGCCGACGATCCTTCGCAAGGTCTTTATACGATATTCCGGTTTCATATTATTCCCGAGGAATCCCATAAAAATAATTGTGCCGACACGGGACGTAATATAGAATAAGCACTTGAAAAATACAGGCCAATTTTTACTATTATACAGCGAATTATCCTTTGCGCGCAAAAAGAAACGCTCCGCAGGCGGAGATCGAATCCGGGTCGCATGCGCCGCGGCCTCCCGCGGCCCCTTACAGGGGTCCCGAATGCCCATCGGAGAAATGGAACGGATGTATGGCACGAGCACTGATAGTTGACGACTCAAAATTCATGCGTAAAATCATCCGCGAAACCCTTGAGGAGGGCGGGCACACGGTCCTTGCCGAGGCCGACAACGGCATAGATGGCATCGAGGAATACAGAAAGCTGAAACCCGACTTCGTCACCATGGACGTAACGATGACCGGGAAGGACGGCATACAGGCCGTATCCGACATACAGGCCATCGATCCCGGAGCCAGGATCATCATTATATCCGCCATGAGCGAAACGACACTCAAAATAAACGATAGAAAGCTCCGCGCGAACGCGTTCGTCACAAAACCGTTCGAAAAGCAGCAACTGCTGGAAACGATAAAAAAAATCCTATGAGCGCCCAGAACTTCATCAGGCTGTACACGATCGCCTCACCCGCCCAATCGGCCTTTCTTTTAAACGAAGGGAGAGCGTATTTCTTCGTCTCGAATACCGACAAGTACGCTCTGCGGGGTAATAACCTCATCGTGGGCGCTTCCGAGCTCATCCTGAATAACCTGCTCGACATGAACCTCGGCCGGCTTGAAACCGCCCTCTGCGACCCGGATTCCAGGGTTAAGAAGATTCCGGCGGAAACATTCCTGTCGTCCCTTGATACCTATTCGGTTGCGCTCAACGTATCCATGGTAATCGCCGAACAGGTCGTTTTGACCAACCAGATCATCAACACCAATCTCGAATGCGTGCAGGGAGACGAAAAGAGGATAAAGGAAACCTCAATCGAATATTATCGTATCGTATCCCGGCTCCGCGCCGAGTACGAAAAACGCCGTCTCCCCTGGCTGAAAGCTCTCACGGAAAAGTTCGAGACGAGCCTCATCTGCAAGCGGGGCGAAGCCTTCGGCCGCACCGCGGCGCCTACGAAGATAACAACGCCGCTGGTTAACACCGAAACCACCCTCGAGTTGCCCAGGGACTCCGTCATCTGCGAAGAGGGCAGCATGGGCGACGAAATGTATATCCTGCAGGCCGGAACGGTTGACGTTCTGATTAACGGCACGCGCGTCACCTCGATCTCGGACCACGGGTACGTCTTCGGGGAGATAGCGCTGCTGCTGGGAGAGAAACGCACCGCGACGCTCAAGGCGAAGAGCGACGTGCTGCTCACCCGACTGCGCAAAAGCGATCTTAAAAACATGGCGGGATCACAGCACAGCATCCTCCGGGCCCTTCTCACCTCCCTGGCCCAGAAGCATTATTACAACATCGAGAAGATCAAGGCGATCAGCGCGGTGCTGATCGAAAAGGACCTGTCGGCGGGACCTGGAGAAAAGGCCCGGCAGGCGCTCGAAGTGCAGCGCGCGCAAAACGACCTCCTTTCTCTTAAAAAGGAGGTCTCGGGCGTATATGAGACAAGAAAGGTCGAGTTCCTCGCGGAACTGGTGGAGAGCTTCTAGCCCTCCATATCCGAGGACACCAGCTCTCCCTTCTTCAGGGACTTCAGCCACGACAGCTCGGCCTTCAGGTGGTTTTCCAGGTACGTGAATACGTGAATGTGTGATTTCTCCTCGGGAAGCTTCATTTCCTCGTCGACCTTTTCCTTGATGGCGACGAGCTTTTCCTTGACCGCTTCCACCCTGTCCTCGATGAACGCCTCCTTCTGCTCGGGCATCAGCGAGTTGTAGAACATGAGCACGATGTCGATATCGAAATGTATCATCGTGTGGTCGAAGTACTGTTTCAGCATCTTTTTGTAGTACTTTCTTCCCGCCGGCATGATCTGATAGATGTACCGCTCCGGATTTCCGCCCTCTTTTTCGGTGCCCACCCGCTTTACCCAGCCGTTATCGACCGCTTTCTTGATCGCGTAATAGATGGAACCGAATTTGATGTCAACGTAGTCCTCGAGCCGCTCGACTATCTTCTTCTTGATCTCATAGCCGTACAGATTTTCCTCCATCAGGAGCCCCAGAATCGTTATTTCTATTTTCATATCAACCTCTTAGATATAAAAAACACTAAAATTTAAGTCATTGATTTATTATATACATGAACAGGGCGGTTCAGGCAATGATTTATTGTATGGTATTACAATAAAAATGCAGTATTATATACTATTTTTTATAAGAAAATGCAATGAGGTTTACTATATTAAATGCCTTTTAAAAAGCCTACCGGCCCGCCTCAGGAGGCGACGCTCTTCAGGGCCGCCTTGACAAGCGGTTCAATCGGCATCGAAGGATCATTTTTCAGCAGTTCGTCAACGGCCCTGGCGGCCCGCGCCTCATCGAAACCGAGCGCCGCGAGGGCCTCGACGGCCTCACCACGGGCCGACTGGCGAACCTCCCCCTCCGGCGAAAGCCCCTCCAGATGCTTGAGGCGTCTGGACAGTTCGAAGACGAGCTTTTCCCCCTTGCTTCGGCCTATACCCGGCACTTTTAACAGAGGCGTCAGATCGCCCGCGCGCACGGCCCGCAGGAGGTCCTCGATCGTTATTCCCGAGAGAATCGAAAGCGCCATCGACGGGCCGATGCCGGGCACGCCGAGCAGTACCGTGAACAGATCGCGCTCGCGCTGGGAATGGAAGCCGAAGAGTCTCAACTGGTCCTCCCTGTGATAGGTATGGACGTACAGAGCAACCTCGCGATGACCGACCAGTTTTTCGTAGGTTGAAAGGGGTATGCTGAGGCGATAGCCGACACCGCCCACATCCACGATTACCTCCGTGGGCCTGAGCTCTTCGATCGCCCCCCTGATCCGCGCGATCATCCGGGCTCTATCCCCTCGACCGCGCTTCCGGGTAATTCCTCATCCCGGCAGCGACGGCGGATGATGACGCCAGATAATGACAGGTGGCGACCGCAAGGGCGTCGGCGGCGTCATCGGGAGACGGCGGGTTCTTCATCCCGTAAAGCCTTCCCGCCATAATCTGCATCTGGCGCTTCGTGGCTTTACCGTACCCGGTCACCGCGCGCTTCACCTGGAGCGGGGTATACTCGAAACAGGGAAGATTTTTCATGGCGGCACAGAGAAGCACGACCCCGATGCATTTGCCCACGTCCAGAGCGGTGGTTGAGTTCTTCGCGAAATACAGTCGTTCCATGGCGAGCACCGAGGGTTCGTAGCGGCCCAGGATGCCCTCGAGCTCTCTGTATATAACGAGAAGCCTGTCGGGCAAATCGCCGTTCGGCCTCGAAACGATCGCCCCGCATCCGGCCAGCGAAAATCCGTTCTCGATAACCGCCCAGCCGAGCGTACCAAACCCCGGGTCGATCCCGAGAATTCTCACCTGCCCTCGCCGATCCTCGTCATTATGGCGTCCGGGATCTCGTAGTTGGAATATACGTTCTGAACGTCGTCCTGTTCCTCCAGCTGCTCGATCAGCCTGAGGCACTGTTCGGCCTTTTTTTCATCGAGCAGGATGGTGCTCTGCGGGATGAACGTGATTTCATGGAGCGCCAGCCTGTATTGTTTCGCCTGTACAAGGTCGTTCACCTGAGCGAAACCCTCGGGCGATGTTACGATGACGATGTTTCCGTCCTCGGTTCTCACGTCGTCCACACCGTAATCGAGGACGAGTTCCATTATTTCCTCCTCGCTCGCCTGCCCTCCCTCGATGATCACCATGCCTTTCCGGTCGAACATATACGAAACACAGCCCGTCTCCCCGAGGTTCCCTCCGTTTCGCGAGAACAGGGTTCGAATCTCGGGAGTGGTCCGTTTCTTGTTGTCCGTCAGGCAGTGCGCCATGATGGCCACCCCGCCGGGTCCGTAGCCCTCGTAGGTTATCTCTTCGTACACCACGCCCTCCAGCGTTCCGGTCCCCTTCTTTATCGCGCGCTCGATATTGTCGGCGGGCATGTTGTTTTCTCTGGCCTTCAGGATCGCCGTGCGAAGACGTGGATTCGAGTTGATGTCCTCACCGCCCATCCTCGCCGCGACGGTGATTTCCCTGATTATCTTGGTGAACAGCGCCCCCCTCTTGGAATCAACCGACGCCTTTTTCCTCTTGATGGTGGCCCATTTAGAATGTCCTGACATATATTACCTCGGTCATTTTCTCAACCATACGGCTCAGATTAACCCTCTCAATAACCCCTGCTAATTTTCAACTGTAATTTTACGA
>JAGODA010000432.1 GCA_017998475.1 Spirochaetota bacterium
GCCTGCTCGCCCAGATCGAGGAAGAGGCTAAAGCGAAATCAGGTGAGACCAGAAACTGAAAATCCGGGGCCCCCGTTCGAGTTGATGGCCTTCGCCTTTCTGCTCGCGGCGGGCGCTTTCGCCGTTCTCAGCGTTCTCGCCCTCGGAAAAAGCCCGGCGGCTCCCCTCTGGTTCGCCTCGGGCGCCTATGCCTGCTTTCTGCTCGGTCGGATCGACGCCCTCGACCCCCGACCCACACCAGATTATATCCATTCCGGAAGCGCCGCGTTTCTCACCATATGCGCTCTGATCCTCTGGCGCTTCATCCGGATGCCGGCGATCGTCGCCTGCCTTCTTCCGCTGCCGGCCCTTCTCTTCGAATTCTATACGCGACGCTTCCTCGCCATCGGCCGCAGGGACATGGTCTCGGCCGGCGTCGCGCTCAACGTTATATTCGCCGTGCTCACGCTGTTCCTGTTCCGCGCCGATCCGCGATTCGATGCCGCCGTAATATCGACGCTCTTCTCGGGGCTCGCCGGCGCGTCAATCGGGGGGCTCGCGGCTCCGGCCGTCCTCTTTTTCATATGTACGGCCGCGCACGTTTTCACCCGGCGCGCCGCTCCCGAGCTCGCGCTTCTGTCATACGGCCGCGCTCACTTCGAGGGTGCGGGGCTTCGGTACGACATCGCCCGCAATTTCCTCCTCTGCGCGCGGGCAGCTTTTTCGGCCACAAGCTTTCTTTCGGCAGGATGGATGGCCGGGACCGCTCCGGTCGGCCCGGAACATCGAGGTGCGAACATACCTCCCTCGCGCGATATCGCGGCGCTCGCCCAGTATCTCTGCCTCGCCGAGCTTCTGTTGTTCGCCTCCGCGCTTGCGGACCCTCTCATTGTGGTGCCTCTCTGGTTTGCCGTTACAGGCGGTTTTTTCCTGTACAGAAATTTCCGGAGGATATTCCCGTATGATTGAACTTCGAGGCGTGCGGCTGCCCATGGGTGCGGGGGGCCCGCTTTCATTCACGCTCGAGACCGGCTCGATTACCGCCCTTATCGGCCCCTCGGGATCGGGGAAATCCCTTCTCCTGGCCGCCATCGCGCGCCGCCTGGCGGCTCCCGGCGATATCCGCATAGGGGACAGGCCGCTCGCCCGTATTTCATCCCGTGAATACCCATTGTATATCGCGTATTCCGACGGGAGCGTCCCGACCGACCCGAGCGGGACCCTTGGCGATTACCTTCTTCTTGCCCGCATACACCTGAAGCGCTTTCTCCATCCCTTCGGCGAGCACCACGTCCAGGCGCTCGATTCCATCGTCGACGCCTTCGACCTCGGCGAATACCGCCACACTCCGCTCGGCGCACTTCCCTCCGACGCGCTCCGGCGCGCGCTTGTCGCCTGCGCCCTACTCCGCGACTCAGAGCTCCTGCTGCTCGACGATCCCGCCGCGGGGCTCGGCATACGATCGCTCGGCATCGTCCAGCGGGCCCTCGCCAGGCATACCATGCAGGGCGACCGCACGGTGCTCTTCGCCTCCGGCGACCTGAGCTTCGCGGCCCAGACCGCCGACCGCATACTCATTATGGACGGGGGAAGGGTGGCCGAGGACCTTGCCCCCGAGGCGCTCGACGCGGACATCATACGGAGATATTTCAATACCGAGGTGCTCGTTTCGAGGAACATCTACAACGGCAGGCCGGAGGTCCACTTCTTCCCCGGCACCTGAGGCCTAAGTGTAATATCGGATCTTCAGCAGTCCCTCTTCGACGCTGTCGACAAAGAGGAAATAATCGTACATGTCCAGCTGTTCGATGGTGCGGATCACCGATGGATTGGTGCCCATAAGTATCACCCTCTTTCCCTTCTTCCGGGCGTTCAGGCTCACCTCGCCGAGCGCGGCGATACCCGAGGTGCTCACCATGGACACGGCGCTCAGGTTCACTATACAGTTGCCCTTCTGGGTGATGTCCTCCACCAGCGCCTCGAAGGCGGCGCGGTTGGCGCCCGTCACGCTTCCCGTCAGGTGGAGCACTCTCGTCGCTTCACGCTCCTCGATTGAATACTCCAGGCCCGAACCCATAATCAGCCTCCTGAGGCGAGCGTTTCGATGAGCACGGAGCGGACCGTTTCGTCCGGTACCTCGCGGTCATACACCGGCGCGCCCGCCCCGGAGAGCAGCGCGAATCGCGCCCTCCCGCCCGAGGTTTTTTTATCGAATTTCATGTGAGCCATAAGGCCGTCGGCGTCAAGCCCGGCGCGCCGCGTCCGCAGGCCGTAACGCTCCAGAAGGCTCGTGCAACGGCGGGCGTGCGCGCGGTCCAGAAGCCCCGCCCGAACGGAAATCTCCAGCTCCGCCGCCATGCCCAGCGAGACCGCCTCCCCGTGGGATATCCCCCGGTATTCGAGGAACGATTCGATCGCGTGCCCCACCGTATGCCCGAAGTTAAGGATTGCGCGCAGGCCGCCCTCGCGCTCGTCGCGCTCGACCACCGACGACTTGAAAATCGCCGAGCGGTACACTATCTCGACGAGGTTGTCGGCGCTTTTGATCGAGTCGAAATCACCGCGCTCGAAAAGCCCGAACAGCGCGTTCTCGCCGATAAACGCGTGCTTGAGCGCCTCGGCAAGGCCGTTGCGCATTTCGTCGTCGGGCAGGGTGCGCAGGAAATCCACGTC
>JAGODA010000073.1 GCA_017998475.1 Spirochaetota bacterium
GTCCCCGCCGAGGGGGTGAAGGATATCGTAAAGTCCTCGTGCGATTTCGGCATGGCCACCCTCGCGCTCGGGTACGCCCTGGGAAAAGGATTACGGCGCATCCACATCCGGATCAGCCTTTCGCGCAGGAACGCGATCGCGCCCTCGCGTGTCAACTTCGCCCGGTCCGCCGCGGAATTCGCCGAATTTGCCGGCCTGAGGATCAAAAGCGGTATCACCCTCTCCTTTCCCGAAGAGCCGATCGTGAGATGGCTTTACGGGGCGAAGCTTTCCCTTCTCAACTCGATCAACAGGGAGGCGGGAAGGCCGCGCGAGGCGGAAGATGTCGCGGCCATGAGGCGTTCCTGCCTGGTGGTATGCGCGTGCAACAGGATGGGATACCACTCCGAGGCCGAAAGCATGATCCGTTCCCTGATGCCCCTTTACGGAGGTGGACCTGAAGGGTCTTTCGAACGGACTATCGGCGCGTCCTACCTTGTTTCCGCGTTCGCCGACTGTTTTATACATTCCCGTGACATGGAATTCCTCCGCAAGGGCTATGCCATACTGAAATCGGCGGCGGAGGGCCTGTGTGAACATTCGAACGCCGTCACGTCCTCGTCGGCGGACGGCAGGCGCAACTCGCTCGGATATTATCTGACCGCTTCGCCTCATCTGTATGACACTGTGCTGGTGTACAACGCGCTTCGGCAGTACTCCTACCTGGCGCGCTGCATGGGTCTTTTCGGCGACGAAAACAGGTATCTCAAGGAAGTCCGGAAGATGGGCGGACGCGTGGCGGCCGGTATAAGAGCGATGTTCCCGACGGGTGACGATAAAGACGGGCCGGTCCCGGCGCGGACCCGCCGGGACGGCGACGGTGCCGCGGGATATCTCGCGGCCGCGGGCTACCCCTTCCGTGTCGAGGAGCTGGGGGCGGACGATCTCCGTTCCCTTGTGGGAGGCATAGTCGATCTTTACGGCGGGGTTCCGCTTTACGTGCGGGCGCTCGGCGGCTGGGATTCGGTGCTCTCGTTCCTCTTCGCCTGCAATCTCATCCACTGCCGTGACATGCGCTACCACGATCTGATCGGTGAATTCATGAGAAAGGGGGGCGGTCGGTTCTCTCTGCAGGATATACTGCATCCCGGCTCGGGGGCCGGCATGCTGGGCGACGGTGATTCGGTGGAGGTGATGGCCGCGTTCGCCCTGACCCTCCGTAACATGCTGTTCATGGATTTCGAGAACAGGCTGGACGTGCTTCCGGCCCCGCGTGAGGACTGGTTTATGCCCGGTTCGGAGATAGTGGTGCAGGACGCCCCCTCGCGCTTCGGGCCGATAAGCTTCAGGGTGCTCTCCTCCAGCGGCGAAGTGCAGTTCAGGTTCATTGACCTGCCGAAATTCGTACCGCCCGAGATCATGATCAACCTCCCCTTCAGGGCGAAAATCAAGCAGGAGAGCGATTTCGTGATCAAAAAGGACTTCGGTAACGCCGTAACGATCAACGGCTGGCCCGCAATCGTAAAGTTCTCCCGCTGAGCCGGAGTGAAACGGGTACACGCGGCATGCTCATCACATTTATTCTCATCATTCTCGGAGGTCTGGGCGCGATCGCCTATTACCTGGTCTACATACGGCCGAAATTCGATCCGGTCCGAAGGGCGGAGCTGTTCGAAAAGCAGGGAATGCTGAAGGAGTCCATCATCGAGTACCGCAAGGTCCTGGAGGACCGGCCCGACGATCCCACGGCCCGTTACAGGCTGGCCGGGCTCTACCTCAAGCTCAATGAAATCGACCAGGCTATCATGCAGCTGGAGGAGCTGCTGCGGGCCGGTAAATTCACCTATGAAATGGATCCGCTCGACGTGCAGAAGAGGCTGGCCAACGCGTATTACCTGCGCGACGACATCGAAAAGGCGTTTCGCGGCTACCTTGAAATACTCAATCACTATCCCGCCGATCCCGAGGCGCTTTACCATGTCGCCTTTATCGCCCTCGGGCAGGAGGAATTCGATTTCGCCCAGAAGCATTTCGACCGGCTCGTCAAGATTAAAAAGGACGATTTCGATGTCTACTTCGGCGCCGGCATGACATGCTACCAGAACCAGCGCACCAACGACGCGATTACTCATTTCAGGTCCGCACTCGCCCTGCGGCCGAACTCCGACGCGGCGAACCTGGCCATGGCCTTCACCCTCCAGCGAAAGCGGGACTTCAAACAGGCGATACCCCACGCGTCGGCCATCGCCGAAAGGGCGCAGGAGTTCGAGGTGCGCTATGTGGCGAAACGGCTTCTGGCTTTTCTCAACCTCCAGGCCAGGAAGAACGATGAGGCCGTCAAGAATTTCGAGGATCTGCTGCAGTCGGCCCGCGACAACGAGTCGCAGGCGGAGCTCATGCTCGCCCTGTACGATCTGGGGTACGCCTGTATCAGGACGGAGCAGGTCAACCGGGCCTACGAATACTGGAACGAGCTCTACCAGCTCGACAAGACCTACAACGAGATCAACAGGCTGGTCACAATGCTCCGCCGCGAAATGGACACGTCATACCGCCAGTCCCGGGACGATTTCGAGGCCTCGGTGATGGACGGGGTGGAGGACTGGATGAGCTCGGCTTTCCCGCAGGAATTTCTGTGGAAAGTGTGCGGGTTGAAGAGCGACAGGGCGCTCGACATAAAGAACGTCATGGTAACTGCGAGGATCGGTGTCGTGCGCGAAGGCGAGGGCGAGGCGCGGCCGTCGTCCGGCGCCGCCGGCGAGAGGATCGCGAAACTCATCAAGCTGGACACCGAAAGCTTCCGCATCATGGCAAGCCGCGTCGTCGCAAAAATGGGATACCGGGTGGACCAGATATTGCAGACGTATCGAGAGGCCGACGGGGTCGATTTCCTGGCCACCTCGAACGAGACGAAGGAGAAGGTCCTGGTGTGGGTCCGCCGGTGGACAAAGACCATGGTGGGTGAGATCCCCCTGCGGAATTTCGCCCAAGCGATCAACGACATCAAGGCGAAGCAGGGCCTGTTTCTAACCACTGTCGATCTTACCGAACCGGCCAAAAACAACCTCAAGCGGCTGCAGAAAGTGACTGTCGTGTATCCCGATGAGCTCGATGACCAGCTCCGGGGAATCCTCTGATCATGCCGGCATACTCATCCCTCGAGAGGGTGTCGCTCTCCTCGATTGATTTCGCGGACGATTCGTACCGGGTGTCCAGAAAGCGTCCTCTTGACGCGCTCCGTTCCTCAATCGAGCGGTTCGGTGTGCTCGAGAGCCCGCTTCTTCTCGGACAGAATGACAGAATAATCCCGGTGTTCGGGCACAACCGGATCCTTGCGGCGGCGGAATCAGGGCTCGATTCCGTGAATGCCGTGGTCGTCGATCGGGTCGATCCGACCGATTACCGCAACCGCGCCCTGCTCAAGTGCGCGCGCAACGAGGCCGGACCGGTCGGCAGGATCAGGATGGCGCTGGTCCTGAATCGCCTGGGGACCGGCGCGGACGATCTCCGGCGGACCATGCGGTATGGACTCGGGGTGCCGGACGAGTTCGCCTCCGCGCGGATGCTGGATTCCGTCCTCGGGCTTCCCGGACGCCTGCGGGACTATCTCGACGCGCGGGATGTCGGATTTAAAGTGATCAAGGAACTTGTTACGCTCCCGACGGAGGCGCAAGTATTTCTCGGGGAGCGGGCGGGCGACATGGGCTTCAGGATCAACATTTTCAGGGAGATAGTGGAGATGCTCTCCGACATCGCGGTCAGGGAGGGAACGCTCGAGCCGGTTCTGGCGATCCCCCCCGCGCAGACCGGCGACCGCCGCAGGGACGAGCAGGCGCTGTTCGATGCCATCTACGCGCTGAGGTACCCCTCCTATGCCGCGATGAGGGAAAAGGCGGCGAAAATCGTCTCCGGGATCGAGCGCGCGGGATGCGGTGTAACGTTCCCGCCGTATTTCGAGGGAGGGGAGGTTACGCTTAACGTCCGGTTTGTCCGCGGAGAGAGGGAGGAATCCATTCGGAAGAGGCTTTCCGAAGTCGACGCGCGTGGAATAGAAAAGCTCCTCGACCTCCTTTAATCCGCGAAAAAGCGGTCCATGTCGCGGATGGCCCTGCGGAAGGTCTCTTCGAGGCTGTACCCCGATTTATACCCCGCCGCGTTCTTGTGTCCGCCGCCCCCGTTCACGATGGCGATCTGCGCGACATCGTAATCTCCCTTGGTGCGCAGGCTCACCTTCACGGGGCCGTTGGCGTCCTGTTTGACCAGAATGCTCGCCACAACCCCCTGGACGGTGAGGGGCACGTTGATCGCGAGCTCGCCCTCCGAAAAACTCGCGCCCGATTTGGCGAGCATCTCGGGAGTGAGCTTCATCGCTATAAGTTTGCCTCCGTGATGCACCTCCATGGTGGAGAGAATCATGGCGCGCAGGGCGAAGCTGGCGAGGGAATTGTTCTCGTAGATATGCTCGTACGATCTGAACGGGTCGGCGCCGAGTTCCACGAGATGTCCCGCTATCCTGAAGGTTTCCGGCGTCGTCTTGGGGTAGCGGAATGAGCCGGTATCGAAGAGCATGCCGGCATAGAGCGCCTGGGCGGCCTTGCGGCTCGGCGTAATATTAAAATACACGAACAGGCTGTAGATGATTTCGCAGGTGGACGACGCTTCGACTTTTATGAAGTTCGACTCCAGCTTGTCCTGCCCGCCTTCGTGGTGATCGATGATGAACACGTCCTTCACGCGCCCACGGAGCCGCTCGAACAGCTGGCCGACGTTATCGAAATCGTTGGTGTCCAGAACGAAGACTGCGCAGTCCTCGACCGGATAGGGGAGCTCGACCGAGTCGGAATAGACGTTGATCTCGTGTTCGGGATCGATGAAAAGGAACTTGTCCGGTACCGGGTCCGAGTTGAGTATAACCGCCCGCCTGCCCATGTGGCCGAGGATCTCGCGAAAACCGATTTCGGCGCCCAGGCCGTCGCCGTCCGGGCTTTCGTGCGTGGATATGATAAACCTGTCGTGCCGGGACAGGAAACGCTCGAGATTGGTAAACCCCCGGTGCATCGCCGATTATACCCTGGCGGCCCCTTCTTTGAGAAGCGGGAATCCCAGCTCTTCCCTTATCTGAAGGTAACGCTCGGCGCAGCGGCGCGCCATGTTACGGACCCGTGTGATGTAGCCGACGCGCTCGGTGACGGAGATTGCCCCGCGGGCGTCGAGCATGTTGAATATGTGCGAGCATTTGAGAACGCAGTCGTATGCCGGGAGCACGAGCGGCGGTGAATCGTATTCGAGGATGGACTGGCACTCCTTCTCGTACTTGTTGAACAGGTCGAAGTGAAGGTCGACGGACGCAACGTTGAAGTTGTAGTGGGAGAACTCGAGCTCGCTGCGGTAATGAACGTCGCGATACAGTATGTTTTCATTCCACCTGATGTCGAAAACGCTGTCAACGCCCTGGATATACATGCATATGCGCTCGAGCCCGTAGGTGAGCTCCACCGGTATGGGGTCCAGCTCGAAACTGCCGCACTGCTGGAAATAGGTGAACTGGGTGATCTCCATGCCGTCCAGCCAGACCTCCCAGCCGAGTCCGGAGGCCCCGAGGGTCGGAGACTCCCAGTCGTCCTCGACGAAGCGAACATCGTGTTCCTCGAGCTTTATGCCGAGGTAACGCAGCGAGTCGAGGTAAAGGTCCTGCACGTTGAGGGGCGACGGTTTCAGAATTACCTGGTACTGGTAGTAGTGCTGGAGGCGGTTCGGGTTGTCGCCGTACCTGCCGTCCGTGGGCCTCCGGGAAGGCTCGACGTATGCGACGTTCCACGGTTCCGGGCCGAGCGCCCGCAGGAAGGTGGCCGGATTGAAGGTGCCCGCTCCGACCTCGAGATCGTATCCCTGTATGATGATGCAGCCCTTGCGGGCCCAGTATTCGTTGAGACCGGCGATTATGTCCTGAAAATACATGAGCGCTCCCCCTGAGGTGTCCTCCGCTTACTAGGCGGCAGGAGCGGGAAATAGTCAATTCTTTTTAGGAGAAGAACCGGTTTCAGCGAGCGGCGGCGTTCGCCTCGTAGGCTTCCTTGAGGATTTTGTGGAGCATCTCGAAGTTTTTTTTATTGTTGAGATTGAAGTACTCCAGCACGTCCTCGTCGACGATCTCGAAACGGCAGTTGCGGTTTTCGATCTCGTTGAATATGTACGCGAGATACACCGTATACGCCAGGTCGCGGAAACGCTCCGGGGCCATGTGCGGCCTGTGATGGAACTCGATCGCCTTGATCAGGGCGTCGTTGAACTTCCATTTCTTGCAGATGAGGCTTCCAAGCGTGCTGTGGCTCACTCCCAGTGTGATCTCCTCGATGACCGCCGTCTGCGCGAGGTTGGGGTTTCCGGTGATCTCGACGAGCCTGTTGATCTTTTCCGGGCCTATCGAGAGAAGCACGATCCTTCCTATGTCGCACAGGAGCGCCGCGAGGTATGCGAAATCACTCATCTTGCTGTGCTTGATCTGTATGGCGATGCGCTGCGCGTAGAACGCGGTGCGATAGGAGTTTTTCCAGATCGCCTCGAACTTCTTGTACCGCGAATCGAGCACCTTCTGTACGCCGGTGGCGACCAGGAGCATGTTGATGCCCTTGGTGCCTATGATCTTGACCGCCTCCTCGATGGTTTCGATCTTTTTGATGGTAATATAGCCGGCCGAGTTCGCCAGCTTGAGGAGCGCGGTCGTAAGTCCCGGGTCGCGCTTGATGCTGTCGGCGATTTCGCGTATTGTCGAGTCGGGATTCGCGCAGAGGCGCTGTATCTCGATGATGTTTTCGGGGAAGGAGGGGATGTTCTCCAGCTCCTGGAGTATTCCCTCGGCGATCTTTACGCTGAACTCGCCGGCGTCGGCCCGGCGGGGTATGTTGATTTTCGCGATGGTGAGCTTGCCGTCGGTGGTTATGCTGAAGGTCTCCGGAGGAAGGCCTATATTTTTAAACAGGATGAGCGCCATGGTGAGTCCCAGGCCGGCGCCTTCGGAATCGTCAAGCACGTCGTCGAACGCGTCCGAAATGTCCTTGTACGAATAGGCCTTTTTTACCCGCGATTCGACCTTGGCCAGCTCCTCTTCCAGGATTGCGATGTTGTTGATAATGCTGATGCGAAGGTTGTCCGGGAGCACTTTGAAAAACACCCGGACGACCAGCCTGGCCTCGGGGAGCTCGTTCAGGATGGAGGATTCGTCCGAGAACACCTCCTCCTTGAAGGTGTCCATCCCGGTGCGATAGTCCTCTTTCTTCCGGATGTCCAGGCCCTTCTTGCGGAAGTACAGCCTTTTGGCGTTGGCCTTGACGGCGTTGTTGATGAGCTCCTTAAGCACGGTCAGGAGCATGTCTTTCATGTAGAGGATGTCGTAGTTTTCGAGCTCGCGGTGGAGCACCTTGATGAGGTGTTCCTCGACAAGCGGGCTCATCAGCGAAAACTGGATGTAGAAATCCTCCCCGTTCCGTATGGCTTCTTTAAAGTTCGGAGGATTTAAAACGACCTGATTCTCGATGGTCCCTTCCAAGGCCCGCTCCTGTCCACATACTGGTTGTTTTCTCTATGTCCCGCCGCGGCGTTTCGACGGGTTTTACCGGAGTCGAATCACCGCAAACATCGTATGAAAACCGTAAAACAGCATCGTGCTTGCAGTATAAATGAACATAGTTCATTTAATAAAGCACTTTTTTATAGATACTCGAAGCGCCGCCGAATATTTTCGAAAGCGCCCTCGATGAATCCATATACGCCGAAATACGCCTGGTCCTCTCCGAGCCGGCCGAATCCGTGGCCGTATCCAACGAACGCCCGCACATCCATCATATAACCGGCGGTGATTCTGAGATGCGCCTCCGCTCCCGCGGATGCTCTGAATGCGCCGATTTCGGGCCTTCCGTTCCAGGCGTTTCCATATTCCGCGTATACACGCGCCGAAAGATCCCTGAAATAGAGAGGCAGCATCCGGAAGCCGCCCTCCCGCTGGAAAACCGGGAGCCTGTATTCCAGCGTCCCCGACGCGAACCTGTCAGAATATTCCGCGCCCGCCGGATAGCCCCTCATGCCGAACTCGTCCTCGTCCGCGGCGGGAGGGCCGGTTTTGCCCCTCTCGAACCTTCCAAGCGGGTAGGGTGAAAGGCGCTCCGGATTGTTGAACGAAGCCCCCCCGCGAAGGCGTACCATGAGTACGTGGTTCCGGGCCGGTCCGCCAGTATAGTGTGAAAGCTCGGCGCGGGCTTTACAAAAGGAGATGTCCGAGCCGATCGCTTCATTATAAATATCGGCGACAAGGGCGAAATTCATTCCATCTTCTTCACTTATCGAGTAGGGATATTCGTGCGCCCCGGTGTACGTCCATGCGAAACCCGCGCGGGCCAGCCGGTCCCTGAAGCGTTCGACGGGGCCGCCGAACGAAGCGGAAACGTCCGTTAAGTCTTCCTCGTAGCTGTACGACAGGAGCAGGGAGTGCGTGTAAAGGAAGCGGATAAAGGGGATTTCAACGCCCGTGGAGACCTTCCGCTCGAGCGTTCGTTTCACGCCGTAGGAGAGCCCGTCCGACCAGGGGAAGCGGTCCTTTCCATAGAAAAGGGCCTCGTTTTCATAGCGAAGCAGCAGGTTCGGATACAGTCCCGCGTACAGGTAGGTAAAATCCACGACGGCGCGCCGCTGTATATTGTACGCGTACGCGGTGAGCGAATAGAAATGCCGGTACAGGGTGTCGTTTCCCGGGAGGTACACGCCGTACAACTGGTCGTACCTGTCATCGTACAGTTCGGATGTTCCGAATACCGGTAGCCAGAATGGCGGCAGCACGGAGTGGACGGGGGTATACGGCGATCCGGGCGGTGTCGAGGATTTTACGCCGTCGGGCGCGGTGAAGTGGTCGGGCGACAGCGGTGCCGGCGCGGAGACGGTCATCTCCGTTCCGTTCGCGGGATACGGTATGAGCGCTATGTCGAATCCGCGCGCTCCGTACGAAGCGAAGGCGATCGAGCTCCCGTCGGGCGAGATGTCCGGGTGGAACGCCCCGCCCGTCAGGTTCGTCAGTCGAACCGAAGCACCGCGTGCGATGTCCATCTCGTAGAGATTGTAAACTCCGGAGCGGTCGGACGAAAAGACCACACGCCTGCCGTCGGGGTGCCATGTGGGGCAGATATCGCTGTGCGGGTCGTTCGTAAGTCTGGTGAACGCGCGAAGATCGCGGTTGTAGAGCGCGAGGTCGGACCGGCCGGTCCGGTCCTTCATCGTGAATACGATCTTTCTCGCGTCGGGGGAGAGGCGCGTGTGGGCGATCCGCACGTCGCCGCGAGTCACGATCTCTTCCGCCGCGGTGAAGGACCCGTCCGAAAGTACGAGTGAGTAACGCCCGCGATCGTGCCGGACGAACACCGAAACGCTTCCATCGCGTGAGATATCCACCGACTCTCCGCGCAGCGCTTTAGTTATCCGGCCGTATTTTTTCCCGTCGAAGGCGAACACGTCGTTGTAGAGTGAGAACGACCGGTGGTATTCCGGATCGGAAAGGAATACCCTGTCATTCGTTACGCTGATCGCACCCGGATCGTGAACCGTGCAGAGCTCCTCGGTCGTACCGTCGGCTGTGGAGGCGCGCATGAGGGCGGTTTTTTCACGGGCGGTCGATCGTATGTAATACAGTGAGTGCCCGTCGCTCGAGAATCGCGGGTACGAGGTAAGGTAACCGGTATCGGTGATCAGGCGCGGGGGGGTGGTTCCCGCGGCCTCGATCGATTCGAGCTGGCGGCGGTAGCGGACCTCGAGGTAGCTCTCCCACTCCTTCCAGAGCGCGATGAAATTTTCGCCGTACACGTCGTTCGCGTTCTTGTTTACCAGGTACGGGATGATGTTGTCGGTGTTTTCCTCCATAACCGCCGAGAAACTGCGCTTCCCGTATTTTTTTTCAAGGAAATCGACGAAGAGCCCGCCGTACAGATACGGCGTATGGCCCATGGGCCAGGGCCGGGGGAAATGCGAGGCGGCCGATATCGGCATGAATCGGTCCTCCGCGAAGGCCGCGCGCATCACCATGTCGGTGTAGCTGCTGTTGTTCCTGCCGGGCGCGAGCGGCGAGCCCGGTGTCCGGCGGGACTCGTAATAGACCGCGTTTCCCTCGAGCATCCACATGGGCAGAAACACGTTCGGGAAACACACCCTGCCCAGCGTGTAACGCGTGATGGAGGGCAGCCCGCTGATCGCGTCCAGATTGAGCGTGTGTGTGTATTCGTGGGTAAAGAGGAGACTCTGCCAGTCATCGTAGTTCGAAAGTGACGAATCCGGGCGGGGCCGCGCCATGTATACCTGGACCCGGTTGAAAGGGTAGGGCGTGGAGAAGCCGTTCGCGTCGTCGGTGCTGTCCACCATGACAATGTCGGTTCGGAAGTAGGGGGTCCAGCGGTGCAGCGGCGAGAGCTCACGATGCAGATCCTCGGCCCTCTGCGCCATGGCGGACGCCTCGGCCTCGAGCCCCCGGTGATAGTGGATGCGGAAGTGCTCGGTCTTTATCGAGCGCCATTCCAGGGACGGGTCGAACATCACAGCCCCGCGACCGCCGGCGGAGGCGAAAAGAATGGTAAGCGCACAGATCGTACCGGCGAATGCTTTCATGGCGACACATGATACCGGCGCTGCGCGGGGCCGTCAAACATCTTCCGGGGGGCGGGCGCGCATCGTTCCATTAATTGGCTGGACATCCCGTCCGCGGGGTGGTAATTGGATGCCCGGCAGGCATTGAAATCACGAGCATCCGGGAGGGCGTTGTGAGCTATATTTCGATGACCGAGTACGAGACCGCGGGCGAGGATGTGCGCCGCGAGTACAACGACCAGATCGCCCGGCACGGCCGTATCACCAATATGAAGCGCACCCTGCTGCGTTCCGTGCCGGCCTTCAGGGCCTATATGGAATGGTATACGCTCCGGGACCTCATCGTGCCCTTCATCGGGGAGCGGGCCCTTTCCCTCTTTTCATACGCGATCTCGAACGGCAACAACTGCCTCATCTGCTCGCTCTTTTTCCGCAAGATACTGGTGGACAGCGGGGAGGACCCGGACAACCCGAGGCTCAACGATGTCGAGCGCCTGCTTATGGAGCTGGGCCGCCAGATCGCGGTGGATCCGCACGCGATAACCGACGATGTCTACGACGGCCTCAAATTGAAATTCACCGAGGAACAGATCGTCCTGCTTATCGCCTTCGCCGGGATAATGTACGCGACGAATCTTTTCAATACGATCGCGAAGGTGCCGCTCGATGAGGTGCTGTACCCCTACCGGGGCAAACAAACGGGGGAGGAGTGAGATGGCGGGGGAATGTGAAGGCAGGGTGGCGTTCATAACCGGGGCCGCGCACGGTCAGGGACGCGCGGCGGCTCTGGCGCTCGCGCGGGAGGGGGCCGACATCGTCGGCTTCGACGTGGCGAAAAGAATCGAGTATCCGGCCTACGAGTTCGGCACCGGCGAGGAGCTCGAGTCGCTGAAAAATGAGGTCGAGGCGCTGGGCCGAAGGGCGCTGGTGTTCGCCGGCGATGTGCGCGACGACGCGGCGATAGCGTGGGCCGTCGACGCGACGGTCGCGGAATTCGGGAGGATCGATATCCTCTTCAACAACGCGGGCATCTGCGCCTACGCCCCGGCGCACGAGATGACCGAGCTCGAATGGGACGCCATGATCGACATCAACCTGAAGGGCGCGTGGCTCGTGGCGCGGCGCGTCATCCCGCACATGATCCGTGCGCGCTCGGGGGTCATCATCAACAATTCGTCGGTGATGGGGCTGCGCGGCGGAAACAGGCTCTCGCATTACGCCGCGTCCAAGTGGGGTATGATCGGCCTGACAAAGTCGTGGGCGATCGAGCTCGCGCCGCACAACG
>JAGODA010000433.1 GCA_017998475.1 Spirochaetota bacterium
GAGCACCACGCCGAGCGGCACGCGGTATGAAAGGGATATCTTGTCGCGCTTCTGCTGGGCGAAGACGTCGCTGAACTTGGTCTCGCCCTCGAGGCGAAGCGCGTCCTCGGCCGTGAAGTCGAAGATCTCCGCGGTGCGGACGATCTCCTCGCGCGCGCTCTTAATGGGCTTTGCGATCTCGTCGCAGAGGATTTCGGAAAGGGCGTCGGCCTCGCGTTCCATTATTCTGGCGGCCCGGTGCAACAGCTCCGCGCGCTCCCTGAGCGGCGTGTCGCGCCAGCACGGGAACTGCCTCCAGGCCGAGGCGATCACCGCGTCCACCTCGTCTCTGGTGACGGCCTGTGTGCTCCCGAGCACGCTTCCGTCCACGGGACTGCGCACATCGATCAGATTCCCCGAGGAGGAGGCCCGGTACGTCCCCTCCGCGAAATAGTGATACACCCCGGCGGAGCGCACACTGTCGAAGAAAGTCGATCTGCCCATTACCGCCACCTCCCGAACGGGTTAACCGCGAGCCGCGAGCATAGCATGCGAAGCGGCGGAGCACCAGTAAAATTTGGAAGGATGCTCCCTGTATTTCTCGTGCGGGCGTCATCTGTGTCAGGAGTACAGTGCCGCCGGCACAATCGGTCCCGGTAATCAGTATGAACAATTTTCTTATTGACACGCATGATATCGCAAGTATCATGCGTGCTCTTAACGAAGCGATCGGCGGGATCATATACGATCCTTCACCCGCACAACGGCCCATGTCGCATAAAGGAGGACTGAAATGAAGAATACACCGTGTTCCGTTTGTATTTTCCAGAAAACAATCGGAGGAAAAGGTGGATTCATCTCATATCGGTCTTACATGCGTCACGTTTCAATACGAAGGTTCGCACTCGCCCGTATTTGAGTCGATAACCGTACGGTTCGGCAGGGGATGGACCGGTCTGGTCGGCGCCAACGGAGCCGGTAAAAGCACCCTGCTGATGCTCGCCGCCGGCATGATTGCCCCGACCGGCGGTCTGGCCCAAACCGTCAAAAACACTTATTACCTCGAGCAGCGCACCGATACCGAGCCGGGGGGGCTCGTCGAGCTGTTATTCGATTATCAGTCCTCAGCCGTCGAAATCAAGGCGGACCTCGGCATAACGGAGTCGTGGCACGGCCGATGGGACACACTCAGCCACGGGGAGCGTAAACGCGCGCAGATCGGCTGCGCCCTGTACGCCGATCCCGCCGTGCTCCTCGTCGACGAACCCGGAAACCATCTGGACGCTGATTCGCGGGAGCGGCTGATAACGGCGCTTCGCCGTTTCGACGGCATAGGGCTCATCGTCAGCCACGACCGCGAGATGCTCGACGCGCTCTGCGACTCCATTGTGTTCATCGAGCCGCCGTCCGTAGTAAAGCGATCGGGCACCTACACCTCCGCTTCCATGGAACGCGCGCGGGAGATGGAGCACGCCAGAAGGGAATACGCGCAGGCGAAGCGCGAGGAAAGAAGGCTTAAAAAGGAAGCCGTGCGCCGCAGGGAGGAAGCCCTGCGGGCCGATTCGCTCCGATCAAAGAAAGGATTGCCACCGCGGGACCGCGACGCTCGCGGGAAGAAAAATCTGGCTATTCTGACCGGTCGTGACGGTGTGGCGGGGAAACTAGCCCGGATAATGGACGCGCGCCTCGAACGGGCGAGCGAGCTCGCGGCCTCGCTCACCCCCGCGAAGAGCCATCGTCTCGGCATATGGTTCGACGTAGAACGCGCCGGGCGCCCTTTCGTCATCTCGCTTTCCGAATCGTCCATGCCGCTCGGTGACGGCCGGGTATTGCGAACACCCCCTCTCGCCGTAGGAAAGAGCGACCGCATCGGGTTGACGGGGCGCAACGGGACCGGGAAGTCCACCCTGGTGCGCCGGATCATGGACACGCACGACCTCCCCCCCGACCGTGTCGTCTACATACCCCAGGAGATTGACGCGTCCTCGTCGCGCGACTGCCTGGAGGGGGTCCTGCGCCTCGGCAACCGGGATCTCGGCATGCTGATGACGATAATACGACGGCTCAACTCCGATCCGGCAAGGCTTTTCGAAACCGCGCTTCCAAGCCCCGGTGAAATCCGAAAGCTGCTGCTCGCGCGGGGAATTCTCCGCAGGCCGCACCTTATCGTAATGGACGAGCCGACCAATCATCTCGATCTGCCTTCGATCGAATGCCTTGAAACCGCGCTCGCGGAGTGTCCGGTGGCGCTGCTCCTGGTAAGTCACGACTTGCGCTTCCTCTCACGCTGCGTCGATTCGCGATGGAGGTTCGAGGAAGAAGGGGACGGAAACATAGTCGTTCGCACCGGCGGGATCTGAGAACCGCCGCAGTCCGTACGCACCGCGATGGACAATCGGCCCGTGCCGGTCCGCCCCTCAGTGCTTCCCGACCATGCCGGAAAGGCGGGTCAGGATGCGCTCCGCGCGCGGCACCGTCCCTTTACGCGCGGCGAATTCCATGAACGATATCAGCACCGGGTACATCACGGCGAAGAACGCTTCGGGCGCGGCGACCTTGCGCGGCATGATCTCGACGCACACCTCGACCGCGCGCTGGGCGGTCCAGTCCGCCGGCATGAGCAGGAAGTAATTGTACATGAACTCCCCGAAGGCCG
>JAGODA010000434.1 GCA_017998475.1 Spirochaetota bacterium
TGGGGATTCTTTCGATCATCGCGCTTCAATATGACTTTTTCATCAGTTCCGCCAACAACCCGTTATACAGACGGCCATAGTGAATACGAATTCCAATTACCCCGACGGCCCCGTCTGGAAAGACAGGGCTCTGTACTATACCGAGTACGCCGACGATCGTGTTGTCTGCAGGGACGGGCGCGGCAACACGGAATTCTGGAAAGAAGCCGGTTGCGGACCGCGCGCCCTGGCGCTCTTAAACGGCGCACTCGCGGTAGCGTGTCGCGATTCCGGCTCACTTGTTACGCTCGATGCCTCGGGCTCCGTGGTGTCGAGGATTTCCTCCGACCAAAACGGCGAACCGTTCGGCATGCCCGTCGATATGGCGCCGGATGCCGCGGGAGGGCTTTATTTTATATCAATCAATCCCCGATGGCGGGGAAAAAACGGGGCCGCTTCGATTTATTATCTTGACCGAAAGCGCACCGCGATCAAAACGGGCATCAGTGTGCGTTCGACCGGAGGCATTACCGTAATCGATGGCGGCAACGGCCTGCTCGTGAGTGAAATGATTGAAAACCGGGTTGTTCGCTATACTGTGGAAGGACCCGGCAGGTTATCGTGGAGCGGCGTTTTTGTACGCCTTCCGGACGTAACCGCCCCCCCCCATGGGATGGACCGCAACGCGGGGCCCGACGCTCTTGCCGTTGATTCGGGGGGCACCGTTTTCGTCTGCCATTCGGGCGCGTCGAGGATACTGCTGCTTTCACGGACCGGAACACTGCAACAGGTGATAAAGACTTCCCTTCCATACGTGACCGGCATAGGATTCGGGCGGCTCGATAACGTGGCCTATATAACCGCGGTATCGAGCGCAAGCGGGCCGCCGTTCAACGGCGCGGTCTTCGAATTCACCAGAAAACGCACCCGCCAGAGCGCGCCGTGAATACCCGCTGCCGCCGGGTACCCCGCATCGTACCCGTCATGTGAAGCGCTTTATAAGAAGCACCTGGTTACCTCGCCTGTTGTACGTTATCTGGTCGAAAACGTTAAGCGCCATCGTTATTCCTCGCCCATGTGCAAGCATTTCCGAATTCACCCTGTTTTTAATCGCCTCCATCATCCGGACATGGTCGAAGCCTTCTCCCATGTCGGTGATCTTGTACGCGACCCTTTCCGGGTTTAGCGAGAATTCTATCCCCACCTTTCGTCCCTGGTAATTCGGGTCTTTCTGCCGGGAGGCGATGAATTCCATGTAGTTGTCGCTCATGGTCTCGATCGATTTTTCATCGAAGGTGATGTGAAGGTTTCCGTGCTCTATCGCGTTTATTATCATCTCCCTCAGGCCTATCCTCAACATGTTGACCTGCTGCGCGTCAATGTATTTCACGACGTTCCGCACCAGCCTGTGGCTTATTTCCTCCGCGGTAATGAGATAGTTGCCGATGGAGAAATTCTGGCGTTCGGAAATGAAATACTCGAGCAGTGAATCCTCGGCGACACTCGCCGCTCTGCCAAGTATTTCATTTTTACCCTCGATCGTGATGAACTCGAGCCGCACATTGAACTCCCGCGGTTCCGCGGCGAACGCGGACTTCAATTTCATCTTCATGCTGAACGGCACTCGCGTGGACATGAACTCATCGAGCTTTCTTTCCACCAGGCGGATCATGACGCTTTTCTCTTCCGGATCCTCGTAAACGATATCCTGAAAGCGTATTGTGCCGATATCATCCGCGTGAATGCCTATCTGCTTCATGAAGGCCCTGTTGGCGGTTGTGAATGACCAGTCCTCCCCCAGGGAAAAAATGCCTTCGTTTGTGCCTTCAACGAGCAGACGGTATTTTTCCTCCGACACGCTGATAGTCCTGTTGGCCGCGTCGAGCTCGTACAGCTTTTTTTCGAGGTCGGCGTTTAGGTTTTCTATCCTTCGGTGCAGGAAAATGAACCGATTGGCGAGGATCAGGGCGTTCCCGATGACGAAAAAGAAAAAACCGTACCGCGTCAGGACGAGATCGAGCGACAGATAGACCGCGTCGATAATATCGAAAACCGTCGTGGCGAAGAGCACGATCATCCCCAGCAGGATGTTCCCTGTTACGGACCCCACCAGGGTTTGCCATACAGCCGCCAGATACGACCGGGGACTCGATGCCCGGATAGATTCACGATGTCTCGCGCGAACCCTTCGGACAAAACTGTATCCGATTGTGAATAAAGCGTAGTATAAAACCGGGATGAGCGCCGTCGCCTGCCATACGCGAAGAACGTCATGCGCGAATGGATACGGCGTAAACGGAACCAGCAGGATCAGCAGTACGCAGAACGCACCGTACACTTTCGTTACGATGCTTACCGACCGCTTTATAATCAGCTCGAAAAAACAACCGGCGAGCGGAATGAGCATGAAAAGGCTTACCAGCTCAATCCTGAAGACGACACCCGTATCGTGTATCAGCGCGTATACCGTATGCGTCCTCATGAAAAGATATACGAACAGTATAATGGCGAAAAGTCCGAAACACAGGTTGTATCGCTCGCTCTTCCTGTTCAGGTACAGGAATACATGGTAAATACCGAAGAACAGATAGAGAAAGATGAACGCGAGCGGTATGGCTTCTGAATTAAAATCTACGATCGTTT
>JAGODA010000435.1 GCA_017998475.1 Spirochaetota bacterium
TAGCTTGACGAAAAGGAAGTAGACCACATCCGAGAATGAGTTGATCCCGTCGGCAAGCAGCGCCTTGCTGTGGCCGAATATCCCCGCGGATATTTTGACGACGGCGAGCAGGGCGTTCGCGGCGAGTCCGAGGTTGACCACGCGGTTCGCGCGCCTCTGGCGACCGGCGTCGTATTCGCATTCGGCGGTGTTGAGAAGATCGGTTTCTGTGACCATGGTTCTCCAGGCCGGTATCCGGGCCCATTTGGACCGTACGGAGGATGGTGTTTCCCCGATTCATCATTCTCACCGCCGCCGCGTTTCAGCGCAATCCAAAAAATGGTGCGGCACACACCGGATCGGACAGTAAGAGCCCACAGGCGCCTGAAACCGGCGGGAGAAAATATATGATTACATCTGTAATACTATTGACATACATTAAAAATTGGATTTTATAAGGAGAGATTCTCCATATACAGAACGACAATCCACGGAGCGGCGGACCGCCATCGCTCACAGCGGCGGGCGAGATGCCGGGGCTTTCCGCGGAAGAGTTAACAACCATAAAGGAAGGAAGATCGATGAACTACCGTTTGCCATTGCTGAAACTCACCATTTCGCTCGAATTTTTCGCGTATACCTTTCCCGTGGTGCTGCTTGCCTATTTTGTGGTGATCGGCGGTAACAATATCAACAATCTTGCGCCGTTCGTATTGAGTGCCGGGGCCGGTTCGGTCGCCGCGCTCGTCGTTTTCAATGTACTGCGGTGGCATGACCTGTGGCCGGTTTTCAGGGCGCTTCGAAGGCCCGCGGGACGTTCCGGCGAGGAGATCGGCGAATATAAAAAACGGCTTCTCAGGAGGCCGATGAGGGAAGCGCTCGCCATCCCGATGCGCTACATCCTCGGAGTGGGTGTGGCGCTGGTGTGCCTTGACCGGCTCGGCGCGCTGAATGAATACACGCTCTACATCATGCCCGCGGCCACCATTATGGTCATTCCGATCAACATGGGGCTGTTCTATTTCCAGACGGAGGTGAGTCTCGCCCCATATCTCCAGGATGCGCGTCTTTCGGCCGTGTCCGCGCCGAAAGGATCCTACTCTCAGACAGGCACGTTCACGCGCATCCTGTGGGTGCTGGGTTCGGTTCTGCTCGTCCCGATGGTCATCTTCGGTGCATTTCTGTACATGGTAATGAACGGGATGATCGTGCTGAATAACTTCTTCTTCCACATCGGATTCCTGAGTTTTTTCCTTCTGGGAACGGTGGTCGTGAGTGCGTACTACTTCGCCAAGTCCACGAAGACCAATCTTGCCGGGATCAAGGCCGCGCTTAACAGGATCGCCGAGGGCGAGCTCAGCGTCCGCTTCGTTCCGATGATCTCGACAGACGAGACCGGCGAGATGACCGTTGACATCAACAACCTGCAGCTGAAACTGTTCGGTGTCATACAACGGATACAGGAATATTCGGACGAGATCATGTCCGCAATCGGCGAGGTCTCGGCCACCACCACTTCGTTCGCCGAGAACGCGCAGAATCAGGCGGCCTCGACCGAGGAGATAAGCAGTACGCTCGAGGAAGTGGGCGCCGGAATCGAGAACATCGCGGATAATTCCGCCGGCCAGAGCGAGAGACTCGCCGCCCTCGGCCTGCTGATGGAAAAACTGTCCGGGGGCCTGGTGCGGGTCCGCGCGAAGCTCGAGGAATACCTCGGTATTTCGGGATCGATAACCTCCAGCGGAAAAACGGGCGAGGAATCGCTCAATACAATGCGCGAGCGCATGGCGGCGATAAACGACAGGTCGAGGGAGATGATAACGGTCACCGGAATGATCAACGATATTTCGGACCGGATCAATCTGCTTTCTCTCAACGCGGCGATCGAGGCCGCGCGCGCGGGCAATGCCGGGAGGGGATTCGCCGTTGTGGCGGACGAGATATCCAAGCTCGCGGATCAGACATCGTCGAGCATCGGCGAAATCGACCGCTTTATCAGGAAGAACAACGAGGAGATTGAGGGAGGCATGGCCGGTGTCAGGCAGACGATTTCCATCCTCGAAAACATCCTCTCCGGCGTTCGCTCGATAGGAGAGGGGATGGGCGAACTGAGCGCCGTCATGAGGGAGCAGTCAGACCTGAATGAAGACGTAAACCGGTCGGCCGAAGACGTGCGCAAGAGGTCCGAGGAAATACGAAGCTCAACGGACGAACAGAGGATAGCCACCGGAGAAATCGTCAAATCGGTCTCCAGCGTCAACCTGCTGACGCAGTCGTATGCAACGGGCGCGGAACAGATGCTCGCCACGGCCGAAAACACCGCCTCGATGGTGGAGAAGCTCAGGGACGCGATCGATTTTTTCACGCTCGATGATGGCCGGGGACAGGGATAGGGAGGCGCGGCAGTGAGGCCCTGCCTGCACGCCAGGCGAAGCCGCCGGATACAATGACGTCGGAAATCGGGTAATGCCGGATTCGGCCGCATTTCTTTTCACATGGAGGAGGTCATGCTGAATAGGCGTCGAACCGTTGTTCTTGCGGGCGCGGTGGTGCTCCTGGCGGCCTTCGCTGCGTTGCTGTGCAGGCCGGGCGACCGGGGTGGCCGTTACGACGAGTATTTCGCGGTCGTAAACGGCGCGCT
>JAGODA010000436.1 GCA_017998475.1 Spirochaetota bacterium
GCGCCGGGGGCAGGCCCGCGTAAAAGCTGTGGAAGGAAAGTGATTCGACGACCTTCTCATCCTTGAAATATTTTCTGATGATGCCTTCGTAACTGCCGAAGAACATGCTGTTGTATTTCAGAAGGGCAGGCGTCCGGGCGAAAAGCCTGACGACGTCCGCCAGGTTAGTCGCGGGGCTGACGAAGAATCCCTTGAGCGCCGCGTCGAGAAAGCCCTGCATTTTCTTCGAATACCGCTCCCAGCCCTTCACGTCGCCGGGGGCTATTCTTCCTATTTCCTTCGCCGTGCCTTCCAGGGAGATCGGGTAACTGACCCTTGTGCCGTCGTACAGGATGGCGGAAAAAACCGGGTCGACGGCGACCAGGTCCACCTCCTTAGCGAAACTCGTTCCCATCCTCTGAAAACACCAGTCGATCACCTGGGGGAACTCGATGATCGAGGCGCCCAGATCGATCTTGTAACCCTGCCGTTCGAAGGTCGAACAGCATCCGCCGACGCGCTCGCTCTGCTCCACGACGAGGACCCTGCGTCCCTGGTGCGCAAGCAGGGCTCCCGCGCCCAGCCCTCCGCAGCCCGCACCGATAACGATGACATCATAATCATTCATGGCCCGCTCCTTTCAGCGTGGTAGTATTTCCCTAACGGAGGCCCCGCTTCGGATCGGGCGGCGACCGGCCGTTATGTTCGGAGTATAGCGGGCGTGGAGCGGGCTGTAATTAACCCGGGTTAATAAGGTGGGTTTTTTGATATAAAATTTTGAGGCTCAGGAGTCCCTCATTTTCTTCCGCATGCGCGAGAGGGCGACGTCGGTCACGCCGAGATAGGAGGCTATGTGGTACTGGGGGATCCTGTCGATGAGGTCCGGGTGTTCGCGGATCAGCCGCAGGTAGCGGACTTCGAGCGGATCGAGCAGGAATTCCTTTTCCCTGAGCTCCATGTGGCAGATGAACGACATGGCGCTCAGGCGTCCCACCCGTTCCCAGCAGATGTGCCGGGCGTACATCTCTTCCATCGAGGACTTCGTTATGGCCAGTACCTCCGTCTCCTCCAGGGCCTGGATGTAGAACCCGCAGGGCATGTCGAGAAAGAGCGAGCTGAAGGAGCCGAAAAAGCGGTTGTCGGTGACGAAGTACTTGTTGAACTCCCTGCCGTCCTCGGTGATGTAAAAATATCGTACGAGTCCTTTCGCAAGCGAGAACACCTTGCTGGATTTCTCGCCCGCCTTTACCAGGTATGAGTGTTTCGGATAGGTCTCGGTGTGGAAGTGCGTTTTCGCGTATTCCCATTCGGTGTCGGGGATTGGCACGGATTCCTGAAGCCTGCTCCGAAGCTTCCGCAGGCATAATTCCTTGTCGCTGGCCATTCGTATACCCCGGTCCGTTCAGCCTCGAGTACAAGTATAGTACACGCCGCGAAATGAAACCATCATTTTTCCGGATGTGTGTACCCCGGATTTGTTCCGGCGGTCGATCAGGGCTGAAGCTCCTTATTGTCGCGACCCCCTTCCGGAAGCGCGTCATCCGACTTCTGCTCGTCCTTGAGCGCAACGCCCGAAAGCCCGAGGCGGAGTGACTCGCGGATGAGGTACATGAGCTTCGAGACGGCCGCGCCGTACGACATGCCCTCGGGGCGCACGTTCGAGATGCAGTTGCGCCGTTCGTCCGTGGTCCCCGGCCGGGGATTGAAGGTGAGGTATATCCCCATGCTGTCGGGGGAGCTCAGGCCCGGCCGCTCTCCGATAAAGATGACCGCGATGCGGGCTCCGAGGAGGGAGCCGACCTGGTCGGCGACCGCCACGCGCCCCTGGCTCACCAAGCAGGCCGGCGCCGCCGAGAGGCCCGCGCGGCGAAGCTCGGGATACAAGAGCTCCAGGAAGGGCGTGATGTTCCGCTCGATCGCGAAGGCGGAGAGCCCTTCGCTGATCACGGGGGCGATGTCGCACGCGGCGCCGGGCGCGCGGGAAGCGAGCAGAGCGGCCGATTCTTCCGAAAGACTCCTCCCCAGGTCGGGGCGCTTGAGATACTCGGCGCGGTCCGCGGCCCTGCTTTCGAGAAGGAGCGCGTCCGTACCCGTAATGCGTTCGACGTCGGTCCCGAGCCGCTCGTAGTCGAGCGCCGCGTACACGGCGTCTTTCGCGCGCGCGTGAGCGAGGCGGAAGCGGAGGAGCTCTTCCGTGGGCAGCGACGCGCCGCAGCGCCCCAGGGCTATGCGCGCGCCGGTATAGCGTTTCAGCGAATCCCAGGGATTGGTGATGATGGTTTGAGTTTTATTATTCTTCTCGTTCATGGTCATGGTTTTGACCGAATCATTTCATCCGGATTCTCATTGAAATCATTAATCTTCAATCTTTAATCTTGAAATCGTTAATCGCCTCCACCCACTCCAGCATTCTGTTGCCGGGACGAAGCTCCGTCGGAACGAGCCGCTCGTCGAAAAGCCCAATACGCTTGAGCCAGTCCTCGAACTCGGGAGCGGGGCGCAGGCCCAGCGCGGCGCGGACGTACAGCGCGTCGTTGAACGAGGTACTCTGGTAGTTCAGCATGATGTCGTCTGCCCCGGGCACGCCCATGATGAAATTGCAGCCGGCAACGCCGAGG